>NZ_PSUC01000232.1:0-683 GCF_002931635.1 Rathayibacter sp. AY2B7
CCGCCCCGGCTGGATCGGCGGCGTCTGCGCGGGGATCGCCGACCGGCTCGGCATCGACCCGCTGATCGTGCGCGGGGTAGGGGAGCGTCGCGGAGGGGTGTGCGGACGGGGAGCCCTGGGCCGGGTGAGCGGCCGCGTCGTCCGATCGCCGGCTCCGCCGCACGATCCAGACCACGAAGGCCACGATCAACCCGAGCACCACGAGCGACCACAGCGTCCGCCCGGTCGCGGGCGCCCAGGGCATCGCCCCGGTGTACGCGCCGCCGAGCGACCAGAAGCCCTGCGCTACCGGCAGCATCGAGGCGAGCACGAGGACGCCGATCCCGGCGTGCACCCGGTCGAGCGAGCCGCGGAGCAGCCGCTCCGCCGGCAGGGTGCCGTCCTGGTCGGGCAGCAGCAGCCAGGCCGCGGCGTAGAGGAGGAGCGCGGGCCCGCCCAGCACCGCGACGACGAGCACGATCCCGCGCACGATCAGCGGGTCGATGCCGAGCCGGTCGGCGATCCCCGCGCAGACGCCGCCGATCCAGCCGGGGCGGCGAGGCAGGTCGAGGCCGCGCAGCCAGAGCACGAAGCGGTTCTCGGGCGCGGGGGGCGGACGGCGGGGCCGGGGACTGTGCTCACCCCTGCATCCAAACAGGTCGGCCGCACGATCGGGGGTGCTCTCGGGGTCGGATCAGGGGTTC
>NZ_PSUC01000233.1:0-647 GCF_002931635.1 Rathayibacter sp. AY2B7
GGTGGGCGATACCGGACTCGAACCGATGACCTCTTCCGTGTCAGGGAAGCGCGCTACCAACTGCGCCAATCGCCCAGGGGGACGTGCTGGACGACCCGAGAGACGATCGTAGCGGATCCGCGGGGCCCGGATGCACCGCCGACGCCCGCCACGCCCGGGTGAACGGACGGCGACCAGCCGGTTTCGCGCGGAAAGACGCGGATCGGACTCCGAGCGGCGGGATCGGCGTCCGCTCGATTTGGATTCCGGCGCCGCTGTCGTATACATTCTTCTAGGTCGAGCCGGGCAGCGAAAGCGCCGGACAGGCAGCACGACAGCACGACACACAAGACGGCAACACCAGTACGACCTACATGCGGATGTGGCGCAGCGGTAGCGCATCACCTTGCCAAGGTGAGGGTCGCGAGTTCGAATCTCGTCATCCGCTCGAACACCGGTCCTCGGACCGGCGTCATCGGGACGGCACCCTCGGGTGCCTCCCACCTGGTCGGCCCTCGGGCCGCCGACACCGAATCCCGTACACGGTGGATTGGCCGAGAGGCGAGGCAGCGGCCTGCAAAGCCGTATACACGGGTTCGAATCCCGTATCCACCTCGATCGTTCACCGAACGAGGTGCTCCGCACGGAGCAACGGGCGATTGGCGCAG
>NZ_PSUC01000234.1:0-635 GCF_002931635.1 Rathayibacter sp. AY2B7
GGTCAGGATGCTCCTCAGCAACTGCTCGGGGCTCCCGGAGGACAACGGCTGGGCCGACGACGTCATGGCTCTGACGCGGGAGGAGTTCCTCGAGGTCGTCAGCCGCGGGCTGACCTTCACGGAGCGGCCGGGTGAGGTCTACCAGTACTCCAACATCGGCTTCTGGCTGCTCGGCGTGCTCGTCGAGAACGTGACCGGGGAGGACTTCCCGTCCTTCGCGACGCGGACGATCCTCGAGCCGCTCGGCCTCCACGACACCCGCTACGACAGCGGCGACTACCCCGACGGCACCGACCTCGCGGCCGGCTTCAGCACCTTCGACGACGGAGCGACCTGGGTGCCCCGCCCCGTCACCGGCACCGGAGCGGGCGCCTGCGCCGCGAGCATGTTCAGCACGGTCGGCGACATCGCCCGCTGGAGCGGCTGGCTCTCCTCCGCGTTCGAGGGCGAGGACGGCGCGGACGACGACCCGGTGCTGAGCCGTGCCTCCCGCCGCGAGATGCAGCGCGGCTGGACGCCGGTCCCCGCGCTGAGCCCTCGCGCCGTCGAGAGCACGCTCGACGGCTCCGCGTACGGGTTCGGCCTCGTCGTCGAGCACGACGTCCGCTTCGGCGGGATCGCCCACCACTCCGGCG
>NZ_PSUC01000235.1:0-633 GCF_002931635.1 Rathayibacter sp. AY2B7
GCCGCCACCGACCCCGCCGTCGCCGCGGACCCGGCCAACGCCGGGATCCTGAAGCTGCTGCAGTCGCAGGACACCGCCGCGATCGGCTCCGCGCTCGACGGGGACACCTCGTTCCTGAACACCGCGGACCGCGCCCTGTCGGCCCCGTTCCTGACCGGGTTCAACGACGCGACCGTGACCGTGTTCCAGGTCGCGCTGGGCGTGGTCCTGCTGGCCTTCGTGCTCTCGTGGTTCCTCAAGACCCCGCCGCTGCGCGCGAAGTCGGCCATGCAGGAGGCGCACGACCTCGCGGCCGAGGACAGCGCGGAGGAGCTGCGCCGCACGGACCCGCAGCTGGCCGCGCGCGCCGGGGCCGACCTGGCCGCGGGCAGCATCGAGCCGGACGTCCGGACGGACTCGATCCGCACCGCTCCTCCGCGCGACGGGCACGGCGCCCACCGGGCCTGATCGGGAAGCGCCGACGGACCGCGTCCTGCGCTCCGCTCCTCCCCTCCGAGGCGCCGCCTCCGCCGTCCGGACACCGCCCTCGCCGCGGTGTCCGGACGGGGAGGCGGCGCCTCGCGGTCGTCCGGGGCGCGATGTCCCGCGTTCCGGGGCGAGAGAGCGCTCCACCGGGGCTCTAGGATGGTCGGA
>NZ_PSUC01000236.1:0-623 GCF_002931635.1 Rathayibacter sp. AY2B7
TGTCTGACATGGAGGTCCTTCGATCACGAGCAGGAGACGCGATCGAGGCAAGCAGGGGGAGGGGGCGCCGATGCCGCCGGGTGGAGGCTCCTCCCTGAACGGATTGTGAACGTTCTCACAAGAAGGTGAGGCTCACCTTCCCTCCCGACGGCCCTCCGAGCGCGCCTCCAGGACCGCCCCGACGTTCCCCGCGATCCACTCGACGACCGGCAGCAGCCGCTCCGCCAGCTCCGCCCCCAACGGCGTCAAGCGGTACTCGACGTGCGGCGGGACGACCGGCCGCGCCTCGCGGTGCACGAAGCCGTCCTCCTCCAGGATCCGCAGCGTCTGGGCGAGCATCTTCTCGCTGATCCCGCCGATCCGGCGCCGCAGAGCGCCCCAGCGCAGCGTGCCCGGAGCGAGCGCCGCGAGCACCAGGACGCCCCACTTGCTGGTGACGTGCCCGAAGACCTCGCGGCTCGGGCAGTCGGCGGAGTAGACGTCCCCGGCGAGCAGGGGGGAGTCGGCGATCGTCATGGGCGCTCCTCGGAACAGGGGTGATGACAGTACTAACGAAATAGTGGGTACTGCATTCCGGGAAGCAGGAGGAGGATGCGCCGGTTGCACCCTCCTGGCGGCGGACC
>NZ_PSUC01000025.1:0-33147 GCF_002931635.1 Rathayibacter sp. AY2B7
ACTTCCCACGCGGCTTCGCGATCTCGGTCCTCGTCTCGGCCATCACGGTCGGCGGCACCATCGTCTTCGCCGCTCTCGCCGCCTACGCCATCTCCCGCAGCTGCACGAGCGCGATCACGAGCGCGATGAGGAAGAAGATCGTGGCGTTGGCCATCTGGTAGGCGTAGTCGCCGCTGGTGAATCCGGAGAAGATCGTCATCGCGACGCTGCGGGTGGAGGTGCCCGGTCCGCCGTCCGTCAGTCCGACGATGATGTCGTAGGCGTTGAGGAAGTTCTTGAAGCCGATGACGAGGTTGATCAGCACGTAGCCGGCGACCAGCGGCAGCGTGATCGAGCGCAGCTGCCCCCAGGCGGAGGCGCCGTCGAGGGCGGCCGCCTCGTAGACGTCACCGGGGATGGAGAGCACTCCGGCGATGTAGATCAGCAACGCTGAGGGGACCGCCTGCCATGCGGTCACGACGACGATCGCGATCCACGCGAGGTCCGGATTCGCCAGCATGCTGCTCGCCAGCGGTGTCGCTCCGATCGACTCGGCGAACGCGGGCAGCGAGTTCGAGAAGAGGAAGTTGAAGACGAAAGCGATGATGATGCCCGACACGACGATCGGCAGCACGAACACCGCGCGGAGGGCGACCTTCCCGCGGATCTGCGCCGTGAGCGCGATCGAGAGCAGGAAGGCGACCACGTTCACCAGGAGCACGGTCACCAGCGCGAATCCGACGGTGAAGCCGTAGGACGCGAGGATCGCGGGGTCGGAGAAGAGGGCGGCGTAATTGGTGAGCCCGATGAACCGCCAGTCGCCGAAGCCGATCGAGTCGGTGAAGCTGAAGAAGATCCCCATCAATGCAGGGAGCGTGATCGCGAGCGTGAAGAGCACGAGCGCGGGCAGCAGGTAGAGCAGGAACGTGCGGTCCGAGCGGTGCCGCTTCGGTGCTCGCGCGGCCGGGCGGCGGGGCGCGGCGGTGCGCTCCGGGGCCCGGACGGGGGTGGAGGTGGCCATGGGTGTCTCGTCTCTGAGAAGGGTCGGATCAGGAGCGGAAGGCGATGCGCGCCCAGTCGGCGTCGATCGTCCGGAGGGTCGCCGCGGGGTCGGAGCCGAGGACCATCCCCTGCACGTAGTTCTGCAGCGGGATGTTCTGCGGCACGAGCTGGGAGGCGCCGAGGCTGAACGCGGCGCGATCGTAGAAGTCCTGGAGCTCGACGAGGGTGGGCTGCTCGACGGCGGGGGCGTCGGTGGTGACTCCGAAGGCGTTGTTGTCGGCGTTGTAGGCGTCGATGATCTCCGGCTGCATCAGGAAGGAGAGGAACTCGCGCGCGGCCTCCTTCTTGCGGGAGGCCTCGGGGATCCACAGCGCGAGGTCGACGTTCACGCGGACCCGGCGCTCGTCAGGATCCTCCGTCATCGGCAGGGGGAACGCTCCGACGGAGAGATCGGGAGCGGTCTTGGCGATCTCGCTGAGCGCCCACGGCCCCTGGAAGTACATGGCCGCCTCTCCGCGGGAGAAGGCGAGGTTGCCGTCGCCGTAGCCGCGGCTGGCGGCGTTGGGGTTGGAGTACGACGCGACCTGCAGCATCTGCTGCATCGGGTCGGCGAAGTCCTTCTCGAACGAGACGGGCGAGCCCGGACCGACGTCGGCCCCCTGCTCCTTCAGCCGGCCGAAGAACGACTCGAGGTCCACCGTGCCTCCGACGGAGTAGTCGAACAGGCCCTGCGAGACCGTCCACGGATCCTTGTAGGTGCTGTAGATCGGCGTGATGCCCGCGGCGGTGAGCGCCTCGCAGACGGCGACGAACTCGGACCAGGTGGTCGGCACGTCCAGGCCCTGCTGGGCGAAGATCTCCCGGTTGTAGAGCACCGCGGCCATCATCAGCGAGTACGGCAGGACGCTGGTGCGGCCGGGGTAGGCGGCGGTCTGCTCGATGAGGGGCTGGAGGTCGGGGTTGATCCGCGCGGCCTCCGGCATGTCGGACAGGTCGCTCAGGGCGCCGCGCTCGACGAAGCGGGCGACCTCGAAGTTGTAGTTCAGGCAGCCGAGGTCCGGCGGGCTGCTGCGGACGAAGCCGGCCGAGAGGTTCGAGGAGAAGTCGTGGACGACGCGGACGCGCGACTGGGCCGCGTGGAAGCGCTCGATGACCTCGTCGAAGTAGCCGATGACCTCGGGCTTGGACTGGAAGAAGGTGATCTCGGTCACGCCGGAGGAGCCGGAGGGCGACGCGCAGGCCGAGAGGCCGAGGGCGGCGGCGCCGGCACCTGCTGCGGCGAGCAGCGATCGCCGGCTCAGGCCGGTGGGGGTGTGAGGGGGCACGTCGTCGTCTCCCGGGTGTCGAGGGAATAGTTGCTTCTCCCACTAAATCTAGTGACAGAATTTAATACGGGATGTACTGTTGCAGCCGATCCGGCCCGGGTCAAGAGGGAGTGTGCCGATGACCGAGAGCACCTTCTCGTCGCAGCGCCGGCGCAGCGCCCTCGAGGTCCTGGACGGCGCATTCAGCGGGGATCCGTTCACCGCCTCCGACCTGATCGCCGCCACGGGGCTCACCCGGTCGACGGTGATCGCCGTCTGCGACGACCTGATCGAGCTCGGCTGGCTCGAGGAGCTGGAGAACCAGCGCGCAGCCGGCGACTACGTCAAGGGCAGGCCCGCCCGGCGCTACGCCCTGCGCCGCCTGGCCGGGGTCGTCGTCGGCGTGGACGCCGGGCAGCACAGTATCGACGTCGTCGTCTCCGATCTCCTCGGCAGCACCGTCGCACGCCGGGTCGAGCCGGTCGACCACGAGCGGATCGAGGACCTCCGGCACGAGCGCCGCCGCGCCGACATCGAGCGCGTCCTCGACCGCGCCCTCCGCGAGGCCGGGGTGGACGACTCCGCCGTGCTGGCCGTCACGCTCGGCGTCCCGGCCCCGGTCGACGCTCTCGGCGCCTCCCCCGCTGACGCCAACGGCTTCTGGGCGGCGATGAACCCCGGTCTGATCGAGCACTTCTCCGCCCGCGGCTGGTCGCCCGTGGTCGACAACGACGCGAACCTCGCGGCCCTCGCCGAGGGCTGGCGCGGCGCGGCCGTCGGCTGCGACGACTACCTCGCCCTGCTGTCCGGGGAGCGCCTCGGCGGCGGCGTCGTCCTCGGCGGCACGCTCCTCCGCGGTGCCCGCGGGCTCACCGGCGAGATGCGCGTCCTCGACCTCGTCGAGGGCGTCGGCTCGGCCGAGGGTCTGGCCCTGCTCGCCCGCACCTGGGCCGGAGAGGAGCTCGCCCGTCGCGACCGCCCGGCCTCCCTCCTCGACCGGTTCGAGCACCCGGGCGCCGAGCAGGTCCTCCACGCCGCGCTCGCCGGTGACGCGCTCGCCGTCGCGGTGGTCGACCGCCTCGCCGACCGCCTCACCCGCATCGCGGCGGCCCTCGTCAACCTGCTCGACGTCTCGCTCCTCGTCGTCGGCGGAGCGCTCGCCTCCTCCGCCGGACCCCTGCTCGCGGAGGTGTCCGACCGGCTCGCATCACACGTGCACGCCCCGGTGCCGCGACTGCTGCCCTCGACTCTGGGCGACCGGGCCGTCGCCCTCGGCGCGGTCCGCGCCGGGCTCGACCGCGTCCGCGCCGATCCGCTGGCCCTCCGGCTCCCCGAGCGGGCGCTCGACGCCCGGGCCGGCTGACCCCTCAGGTCCGGAACGCCCGCGCGATCAGGAGCGCCGCCAGGAGCACCGCTGCGGCGGCCGCCGTGGCCGCCGGGAGGGCGAGCAGGAGCAGCAGCGAGACCGCGGCCGACGCGAGGGCGGGTCCGCTCGCCCCGGCCGCTCCGTGGTCGAGGCGCCGCACGATGGTCGCCACCAGCAGAGCGGCCACGGCGAAGGCGAGCAGCGCGTCGGCGTCGAGGATCACGACCGCGAGCACGGCGACCAGGCAGAGGACGAGCTGGGCCGCCGCCGGCACGCCGGTCCTGCGGTTCCTGGTGGCGAGCACTGCCGGGATCTCCCCTGCGTCGGCGAGACGCACGAGGGCGCGCGCATCCCTCCTCCCGAGGTCGAGGAGCGCGAGCAGGACCGCGATCACCGCGGCGGCCCCGACGAGCCCGGACGCGGGCGTGCCCCGGGTGACAGCGCTCAGGGGGGTCTCCGAGGACGCGAGGACCTCGGGACCGGCCGCCAGGAGCAGACCGGTGCCGAGCGCGGCGGCGGCCGCCGTGGCGATCCCGATGCGCAGCAGGGCGGGGCGGAGAGCCGTCACCGCGCCGGAGCGGGACGTCGGCAGGAGGATGAGGAGCAGCGCCGCGGCGGTGCCGGCTCCCAGCGGCCCTCCGTCACGCAGCGGGTCGAGCGGCGCGGGGTCCGGAGGGGACGCCAGCACGATCACGGCGGCGGCGGCCAGCAGGACGACGACCGCGCCGACGAGGAGCAGGACCGGGCGAGCGGGGAGGCGCCCGCCGCGCAGGCCGAAGAGCGCGACGGCCACGAGCAGCAGGACGGCCAGGGGCCGGGCCGCTCCCCCGAGGACAGACTGGGCCGCGGTCAGGGCCAGCGCGGCCGAGGCGAAGGCGCGCCCGACGAGCCCGAGCCACTCGGAGGAGGGGCCGTCGTGGACGGTGCGCCCGGCGTCGGCGACGGCGCTCAGGGCCGCGGCGGCCGCAGCGACGGCGAGCCCGAGGAGCAGCCACCAGCCCGCCGCGGCGGCGGCCGGCGACCAGACCAGGAAGACCGCCGCCAGGGCGAGGGTCGCATCCGAACGCTGGGGCACGGCCTCACCCTAGGCGGTGGAGCCGGGGCGGGACCCGGGTGCGCTCTGCAGGGCGCACCCGGGGCGCGGGGTCCTACGCGTCGCCGTCGAACATCGACGTCACGGAGCCGTCGTCGAAGACCTCGTGGATGGCGCGGGCCAGCAGCGGAGCGATGGGCAGGATCGTCAGGCGGTCCCAGGTCTTCTCCGGCGGCAGCGGCAGGGTGTCGGTGACGACGACCGAGTCGATGAATTCCGAGCTCAGGAGCTCGACCGCCGGGTCCGAGAAGACGGCGTGGGTGGCCGCGACGACCACGCCGATCGCGCCCGCCTTCTTCAGCGCCTCGGCCGCCTTCGCGATGGTGCGCCCGGTGTCGATGAGGTCGTCGACGAGGAGGCAGACGCGGCCCTTCACCTCGCCGACGATCTCGTGGACGGAGACCTGGTTGGCGACCTTCGGGTCGCGGCGCTTGTGGATGATCGCCAGCGGGACGCCGAGCTTGTCGCTCCAGATGTCGGCGACGCGGACGCGGCCCATGTCGGGCGAGACGATGGTGAGGGTCGAGGGGTCGAGCTTCTCGCGGAAGTGCTCGAGCAGCACCGGCATCGCGAAGAGGTGGTCGACGGGGCCGTCGAAGAAGCCCTGGATCTGGGCCGCGTGGAGGTCGACCGACATGATCCGGTCGGCTCCCGCCGCCTTGAAGAGGTCGGCGACGAGGCGGGCCGAGATCGGCTCGCGGCCGCGGCCCTTCTTGTCCTGGCGCGCGTAGGGGTAGAACGGGGCGACCACGGTGATCCGCTTGGCGGAGGCGCGCTTGAGCGCGTCGACCATGATCAGCTGCTCCATCAGCCATTCGTTGATCGGGGACGTGTGCGACTGGAGGACGAACACGTCACCTCCGCGGACCGACTCGCCGTAGCGGACGTAGAGCTCGCCGTTGGCGAAGGTGCGCCCCTCGGTCGTGACGAGCTCGGTCCCGAGCTCGGCGGCGACCGCTTCCGCCAGTGCCGGATGCGCCCTCCCCGAGACGAGGACCAGGCTCTTCTTGTTGCTGGCGGTGATGCCGGTCACTGTGCTCCGCTTCCTCCGGTGGGCGCCTGGTCGGATCCGGTGGGATCCGACGCCAGGGCCGCCTCGGCGGCGTCGGCCGCTGCGGTGCCCGGACGGTGGGTCTGAACCCACCCGGCCATGTTGCGCTGCGGAGCGACGGTGATCCCGAGGGCTCCGGCGGGGATGTCCTTGCGGATGACCGTGCCGGCGCCCGTGTACGCTCCGTCACCGATTCTAACGGGGGCGACGAAGACGTTGTGCGACCCCGCACGCACGTGCGAGCCCACAACGGAGGACGCCTTGCTCACCCCGTCGTAGTTGGCGAAGATCGAGCCGGCGCCGATGTTCGACTCCTCGCCGATGACCGCGTCGCCGACGTAGGAGAGGTGCGGGACCTTCGATCCCTCGCCGATGACGGCGTTCTTGGTCTCGACGTAGGTGCCGATCTTGCCGCGGGCGCCGAGCACGGTGCCGGGGCGGAGGAACGAGAACGGGCCGACCTGGGCCTTCGCGCCGATCACGGCGAGCGTGGCGTCGGAGCGCTTCACGACCGCGTCCTCGCCGACCTCGCAGGAGTCGAGCGTGGTGTCCGGGCCGATGACCGCACCGGTGGCGATGACGGTCGGCCCCTTGATCTGCGTGCCCGGGAGGATCTCGACGTCCGGGGCGAGGACCGCGTCCACGTCGATCCAGGTCGTCGCCGGGTCCTGGATCGTGACGCCCTCGAGCTGCCAGCGGCGCACGATGCGCGCGTTGAGCTCGAGCGCCGCGTCGGCGAGCTGGGCGCGGTCGTTGATCCCGGCCACGAGCCAGCGGTCCTGCACGGGGACGGCCTCGATCGCGCGGCCGGCGGCCTTGAGCGCGGCGGCGGCGTCGGTGAGGTACTTCTCCCGCTGGGCGTTCTCTGTGCCGATCGCGCCGATGACCGACCGGAGTGCGGCGGCGTCGAAGGCGTAGACGCCGGCGTTGATCTCGGTGAGGTCGAGCTCGTCGGGGCTCGCGTCCTTCTGCTCCACGATGGAGGCGAAGGCGCCGTCGCCGCCGCGGACGATCCGGCCGAAGCCGGTCGGGTCCTCGAGCACGCAGGAGAGCATGGTGAGCGCGTTCGCCGCGGCGAGGTGCTCGTCGAGCAGTCGGCGGAGGGTCGGCGCGTCCAGCAGCGGGACGTCGGCGCTCAGCACGACGACCGTGCCGGCGAAGGACTCCGGAAGCGCCGCGAGGCCCTGCTCGACCGCGCGGCCGGTGCCGGGCGTCTCGTCCTGGTCCACCACCAGTGCGGAGGGGGTGTGCTCGAGGACGGCCTCGGCGACCCGGTCGCGCTCGTGGCGCACCACGGTGACGACGTGCGCCGCGTCGAGCGACGCGGCCGTGTCGAGCACGTGCCCGAGCAGCGGCCTCCCGGCGAGGCGGTGCAGGACCTTCGGGGTGCGGGACTTCATGCGGGTGCCCTGGCCTGCCGCCAGGATCACGACGGCGAGCGTGCTGTCTGCCATGGTGTAACGGCAGCACGGCAGCCTTTGGAGCTGTCCGGTCCAGGTTCGAATCCTGGTGGCGGAGCGGCACCAGGACGGTGCGCTCACGGAGGAGAACGCGAAGAACATGGCAGACAGCACGCTCGCCGTCGTGATCCTGGCGGCAGGCCAGGGCACCCGCATGAAGTCCCGCACCCCGAAGGTCCTGCACCGCCTCGCCGGGAGGCCGCTGCTCGGGCGGGCGACGGCGGCCCGGGAGGCCCCCGCCTCCCGGCCCGTCCGCCTCCCGGCGTCCCCCGAGCCGCCCAGCCGCCACAATGGACGGGTGAGTGCGAATGACGAGGTCGACGGGATCGTCGACGCCTGGGTCCGGGAGCGGCCCGATCTCGACTTCACGCCGCTCCAGGTGTTCTCGCGGATGCGCCGACTGGCCAAGCAGCTCGAGCGCGCGCGCGGCAGCGCCTTCGGCCGGTCGGAGCTCGAGACGTGGGAGTTCGACGTGCTCTCGGCCCTGCGGCGCGCGGGCGCGCCCTACCGGATGAGCCCCAAGCAGCTCCTCCAGGCGACCATGGTCACCAGCGGCACCATGACCAACCGCATCGACCGGCTGGTCGAGCGCGACCTGGTCGAGCGCCTCGACGACCCGAACGACGGGCGCGGCGTGCTGGTGCAGATGACGCCGTCGGGGCTCGCCCGGGTCGACGCGGCGATCACCCGCCTGGTCGACGCGGAGCAGGAGCTGCTCGGCGCGCTCACCCACGCCCAGCAGGAGCGGCTGGCGCAGCTCCTCCGCAAGCTCTCCCTCGACTTCGGCTGAGCCGGTCGCCCCGGGCCCGCGACGGCGGCCCGCCCACGCGGTACGGGACAGCTGCCGGTGCCGCGGAGAAGAGCGGCGTCAGCCCTCGAGCTGCTCCGAGAGCTCCAGCCAGCGCAGCTCGAGCTCGGCCGTCTCGTCCTCGTAGGCGCGGAGCGAGGCGTTGAGCGCCAGGATGCCGTCGTAGTCGTCCTGGTCGTGCGTCGCCATCTTCTCGTGGACGGTCTTCGTCAGCTGGGTGAGCTTGTGCAGGCGCCGGTCGATCGCCGACACCTCCTTCTCGGCGGTGCGCCGCTCGGCCCCCGCGAGTCCGCTCGCCGGCGCGGCGGAGGAGGAGCCCGACGAGGCCGCCGCGGGCGCGCCCTTCTCGAGCGCGCGGCGCAGGTCGAGGTACTGCTCGACTCCGCCGGGCAGGTGGCGGAACGCGCCGTCCATCACGGCGTACTGCTGGTCGGTGACGCGCTCGAGCAGGTACCGGTCGTGCGAGACGACGAGGAGGGTGCCCGGCCAGGAGTCGAGCAGGTCCTCGATCGCGGCGAGCATGTCGGTGTCGAGGTCGTTGGTCGGCTCGTCGAGGATCAGCACGTTGGGCTCGCTGAGCAGGATGAGCAGGAGCTGGAGCCTCCGGCGCTGACCTCCCGAGAGGTCCTTCACCGGCGTCGACAGCTGCGCGCTCGAGAAGCCGAGCCGCTCGAGCAGCTGGCCCGGGGTCATCTCCTTGCCGCCGATGGAGTAGCTGGTGCGCTGCTCCGCGATGATCTCGCGGACGGGCCGGTGCTGGACCCCGGTCAGCTCGCGCAGCTGCTGGTCGAGGATCGCGACGCGCACGGTGGTGCCGCGCTTCACCCGGCCGCTCGTCGGCTCCACGCTGCCCGCGACCAGGCCCAGGAGGGTCGACTTGCCGGCGCCGTTCACGCCGAGGATGCCGGTGCGCTCGCCGGGCGCGATCCGCCACTCGATGCGGTTGAGGACGGTCCGCTCGCCGTAGCGGACGGTGACGTCGAGCAGGTCGACGACGTCCTTGCCCAGGCGCGAGACGGCGAGCTGCGAGAGCGAGACCGAGTCGCGCACCGGTGGCTCGTCCTCGATCAGCTGGTTCGCGGCGTCGATCCGGAACTTGGGCTTGGCCGTGCGGGCGGGGGCGCCGCGGCGGAGCCAGGCGAGCTCCTTCTTCATCAGGTTCTGGCGCTTGGCCTCCATGGTCGAGGCCATCCGGTCGCGCTCGACGCGCTGCAGGATGTACGCCGCGTACCCGCCCTCGAACGGCTCGACGAGGCGGTCGTGCACCTCCCAGGTGGCGGTGCAGATCTCGTCGAGGAACCACCGGTCGTGGGTGACGACCGCGAGCCCGCCCGACGAAGCCGCCCAGCGGCGCTTGAGGTGCTCGGCCAGCCAGGCGATGCCCTCGACGTCGAGGTGGTTGGTGGGCTCGTCGAGGAAGACGACGTCCCAGTCGCCGACGAGCAGCTTCGCGAGGGCGACCCGGCGCCGCTGGCCGCCCGAGAGGGAGCCGACCACTCCGTCCCAGGGGACGTCGCGCAGCAGGCCCGCGATCACGTCTCGGGTGCGCGCGTCGCCCGCCCACTCGTGCTCCTGGAGCCCGCCGACGACGGCCTGGGCGACGGTGAGGTCCTCATCGACCGTGTCGGCCTGGTCGAGCATCCCGAGCGTGACGCCGCGGCGGTGCGTGACGCGGCCGCTGTCCGGCTCGATGCGCTGCGCGAGCAGGCGCAGGAGGGTCGACTTGCCGTCGCCGTTGCGTCCGACGATCCCGATGCGGTCGCCCTCCTCGATCCCCAGGGAGACGTCGTCGAAGATCACGCGTGTGGGGTACTCGAGTCGCAGCGCCTCGGCGCCCAGCAGATGTGCCATAGGGATCCAGCCTAGGCGGTGCCGCCTGAGCGGTCCGCCGCGGGTCGATCACAGTGCGGCCGGGTCGCGGCCCCCGGAACTCAGCCCGCGGGTGCCGGCTCCGAGACGGACACCGAGCGGCGGTGCAGTCCCGTGGCGCCGTCGGGGGCAGGCGGGCGCTCGACCGTGGTCTGCACCGTGCCGTCCGCGTCGGTGGCGCGCACGGTCACGACGTGGTCGCCGACCGTCGCGTCCCACTCGAGGACCCACTGGATCCACGTGTCCGCGGTGACCTGCTCGGCGAGGCGCGCCTCCTGCCAGGCGCCGCCGTCGATCTGCACCTCCACCTTCGCGATGCCGGTGTGCGGCGCCCAGGCGACTCCCGCCACGGCGACCGTCCCCGCCTCGACGGGCTGGCCCTGGCGCGGCACATCGATCCGCGACTCGATCTTGATCGGTCCGCGCTCGGTCCAGCCGCGCGTCGACCAGTAGGCCAGGTCCTCCGCGAAGGTCGTGACCTTCAGCTCGACGACCCACTTCGTCGCCGAGACGTAGCCGTACAGCCCGGGGACGACCATCCGGACGGGGAAGCCGTGCTCGACCGGGAGCGGCTCGCCGTTCATCCCGACGGCGAGCAGGCTCGCGCGGTCCTCGTCCTGCAGCACCTCGAGCGGGCTGGAGGCGGTGAAGCCGTCGATGCTCCGCGAGAGCACCATGTCGGCGCCGGCGGTCGGCCGGGCCCGGGCCAGCAGCTCGCGGATCGGGTAGCCCAGCCAGAGGGCGGTGCCGATCAGGTCGCCGCCGACCTCGTTGGACACGCAGGACAGGGTGACCAGGTGCTCCTCGAGCGGCAGTGCGAGCAGCTCGTCCCAGGTGATCTCGATCTCCTCCTCCACCATGCCGGTGATCTTGAGCGACCAGTCGGCGGGCTCGACCGACGGCACCGAGAGCGCGGTGTCGATCCGGTAGAACGAGGCGTTGGGAGTGACGTAGGAGCTGATGCCGTCGATGTCGTCGAGCACGGCGCCGGCCGGGACGGGCGCGGCGGCCGAGGCGGGAGCCGGCAGGGACACGGCCTCGCGCACGGCGGTGACGGCGGCGGAGGCGGACGTGAGGAAGCGGGCGCCGATGCCGGCGGCGACCGCGGCGACTCCGGCGATCCCGACCAGGCGGAGGAACGACCTGCGGTCCGGGGAGTCGCTCTCGCGCTCCTCCTGCCAGCCGCGGAGGCGGACGGCGGCCGAGCGGAGGACGGCGGCGCCGGCCACCATTCCCACGACGCTCGGCGCCGCGTCGATCCCGGAGGCGCCCTCGCGGCTGACGGCGGCGAGCGCACCTGCGCCCGCGACGACGGCCAGCAGCAGCACGCCGAACGGCGGGCGGCGGTACTCGAGGACTCCCGCGCCGACGGCCAGCAGCGCGATCGCGAGGCCGATCGAGACCAGCAGCACGAGCTTGTCGCCGGTGCCGAAGAGCGCGATGACCGTGTCCTTCACGCCCGGGGGCACGATGTCGATGACGAAGCCGCCGACCGCGACCAGCGGACTGCCGCCCGCTCCGGTGAAGACCGCGACGACCTCGGCGGCCGCGAGGGCGACGACGGCGGCCACGATCCCGGAGAGGATCGCGAAGAGGGTGGCGCGGCGGGACATGAGCGGCACTCTAAGCCACGAGGTCGGAACTTCTCTGCGGACCGTCTGTGGAGGGCGCAGGGCGCGGGGCTCGCGCGCCCCGCTCCGGAGGCACCGCCTCCGCGACTAGGTCGAGAGCAGGCGCGCCCCGTGGACCGGGCCGGAGACCCGCACGGCGCTCAGCCGCGCGGAGCTCAGCTCGCGCTGCAGGTCGGCCGCCGCATCGGCGTCCGGAGCGAGGAACGCCACGGTCGGTCCGGACCCCGAGACGAGACCGCCGAGCGCCCCGCGGCCCTCGCCGAGCTCGAGGATGCGGGCGAGCCCGGGCTGCAGGTGCAGCGCCGGCGCCTGGAGGTCGTTGTGCATCGCGTCGGCGAGCATGGCGGCGTCGCCGGCGCGGAGGGCCTGCAGCACGTTCGGATCGATGGCGGGGGTCGCCGAGATCGGGCGGAAGTCGTGCAGGTGGCGCTCGCGGTGCCGGTCGAGCTCGCTGTAGACCTCGGGGGTCGACAGGCCCTCCTCCGAGAGGACCAGCACCCACTCGAAGCGGCCCTTGGCGAGCGCCGGGCTCAGCTCGTCGCCGCGGCCGACTCCGATCGCGGTGCCGCCGGTGAAGGAGAAGGGGACGTCGGCGCCGAGGCTCGCGGCGATGCCGAGCAGCTGCTCCCTCGTGCAGGCCGTGCCCCAGAGCGCGTCGCAGGCGAGCAGGGTCGCGGCTGCGTCGGCCGAGCCGCCGCCCATGCCGCCGGCGATGGGGACGTTCTTCTCGATCTCGAGGTGCACGCCGCCGCGGTAGCCGGTCGCCCGGGCGAGCGCCCGAGCCGCCTTGATCGCGAGGTTGGAGCCGTCGACGGCCAGGCGGGAGGTGTCGATCGAGCCCGAGAAGGAGACCGAGAAGTCGGCCGCCTCCTCCGCGAACACGTCCTCGTAGAGGGAGAGCGACTGGAACGCGGTGGCCAGCTCGTGGTACCCGTCGTCGCGCACGGCGCCGACCTTGAGGAACACGTTGATCTTGCCTGGCGCCCGCGCGTGGACCCGATTCGACGTCGCGCGGTGGGTCATGCATCCACGCTACAGGGTGGCGGAGGCGCCCTCGTCCGCACCCGGGGCGGGCTCCCCGTCGCCGTCGGCGTCGTCCCCGTCGGTCTCCGCCAGCGACCCGTCGGGCACCGCCGCGCCGCGCACGGGGACCCGCGCCGGATCGAGCTCGCGGCCCAGGCGGACGAAGGCGGCGACGTCCAGCTCCTCGCCGCGCGCGGTCTGCGGGACGCCGGCCCGCTCGAGCGCGACGATCGCCGCGGCGCTGTCGCCGAAGAGGGTCGCGAGCGACTGGCGGAGCATCTTCCTCCGCTGCGCGAACGCCGCGTCGACGACCGCGAAGACGGCGCGGCGCAGGGTCTCGTCGCCCGGCTCCTCGCCGCGGTCGAACGCGACGAGCACGCTGTCGACGTTCGGCACCGGCCAGAAGATCTGACGCGAGACCGCGCCGCCCGTCGTCCAGGAGCCGAACCACGCCGCCTTGACGCTCGGGCCGCCGTAGACCTTGGAGCCGGGACCGGCGGCGAGCCGGTGCCCGACCTCGGACTGCACCATCACCACTCCGGACCGGATGCTGGCGAAGTGCTCGAGGAAGTGCAGGAGCACCGGCACCGAGATGTTGTACGGGAGGTTGGCGACGAGCCGGACCGGCTCCCCCGGCAGGTCGAGCACCTTCATCGCGTCGGCGTGCACGACCGCGAGATCGGCGCCCGGCGCCATCAGCTCGACGGTGCGCGGCAGCTGCTCGGCGAGGCGCCCGTCGATCTCGACGGCCACGACCTGCGCGCCCGCCTCGAGCAGGCCGAGGGTCAGCGATCCGAGGCCGGGGCCGATCTCGACGACGGTCTCCCCCGGGCGCACCCGAGCGAGCTTGACGATGCGGCGGACCGTGTTGGCGTCGTGCACGAAGTTCTGGCCGAGCTTCTTGGTCGGCGTGACGTCGAGCAGGCCCGCGAGGTCGCGGATCTCGGCCGGGCCCAGCAGGCGCGGGATCGCGGCGGCCGTCGGCTCGGCGGCGTGGCGGCCGCTCATGCGAGGGGTCCGACCGGCTCCGTCGGCTCGGAGCCGACCTCGCCGCCCCACTCGCCGTACACGGCCTCCGTGTTCGACGCGATCGTCGCGGCCAGGTGGCCGACGTCGGTCTCGAGGGTCGCGGCCATCGAGCGCAGGGTGTGCGGGAGGAGGTAGGGCGCGTTCGGGCGGCCGCGGAAGGGCGACGGAGTGAGGTACGGCGCGTCGGTCTCGACCAGGATGAGGTGCCGCGGGGTCGCGACGAGCGCCTCCCGCAGCGGCTCGGCGTTCTTGAACGTCACGGTGCCGGCGAAGGAGAGGTACCAGCCCTCGTCCGTGCACATCCGCGCCATCTCCGCGTCCCCGGAGAAGCAGTGGAAGACGGTGCGCTCGGGGGCGCCGACGCGGCGCAGGGTGTCGATGACCTCGCGGTGCGCGTCGCGGTCGTGGATCTGCAGCGCGAGGTCGTGCTCCTTCGCGATGCGGATGTGCTCCTCGAACGAGCGGAACTGCGCGGCGCGGCCGCTCTCGCCGGTGCGGAAGAAGTCGAGCCCGGTCTCGCCGATGGCCCGCACCCGCGGCTGCTCGGCCAGCTCGGCGATCACGGCGAGGGCGGCGTCGAGCTCGCCGCGCTCCTCCAGCTCGGGCGCCTCGTTGGGGTGGATCGCGACGGCGGCCAGCATCCGCGGCTCGCTCGCCGCCTGCTCGGCCGACCAGCGGCTCGTCTCGACGTCGGTGCCGACCTGGACGACGCCGCGGACGCCGACGGTGGAGGCCCGGTCGAGCTGCTCGCGGTGGTCGAGCGGCTCGAGGCCGTCGGCGATCTCGAGGTGCGTGTGGTTGTCGTAGACGGGGACGACGAGCGCCTCGGGCAGCGGCGGGTACGTCAGGTCGCGGCCGGACGAGGCCTCGCGGGAGCGGACGTGCTGGCTGTCGGTCATGCGCTCCAGGCTACCGGGAGGGCTCGCGGGGGCCGGAGTCCCGGGCCGACGAGGGCCGAGAGGCGGCCGCTGAGGCGCCCTGAGCGGATCGGGTCAGCACCCGATCGGATCGGGACAGCCCGCCTCCCGCACCGCCGGGAGGCTGGAGCCATGACAGACACCGAGCTCCTCGTCCCTTCCGCATCCGGCTCCCTCGCCGGGCGCCACGCCCTCGTCACCGGATCCTCGAGCGGGATCGGCGCGGCCATCGCCCGCCGCCTCGCCGGGGCCGGCGCTCACGTCCTCGTGCACGGACGCGACCCCGAGCGGGTCGGGTCCGTCGTCCGCGGCATCCGCGCCGACGGGGGCACCGCCTCCGCGCTCGTCGCCGACCTCGCGGGCACGCCGGAGGAGACCCGCGCCGTCGCCGCCCGGGCGCTGACCCTCCTCGACGGGCGGATCGACGTCCTCGTCAACAACGCCGGAGTGTTCCCGGTGGGGCCGACCGCCGACCTCAGCGACGCCGACGTCGAGTCCCTCCTCACCACGAACATCCGCGTGCCGCACCAGCTCGTCGCGGCGATCGCCCCCGCCATGGTCGAGCGCGGGAGCGGAGTGGTCGTCAACATCACCTCGTGGATGGGACGGGTGGGAACGCCCGGGACCGCGCTCTACCCCGCGACCAAGGCAGCGCTGGAGCACCTCACGCGGGCGTGGGCGGCCGAGTACGGCCCGAGCGGCGTGCGCGTGGTCGCCGTCGCGCCCGGCGCGACCCTCACGCCCGGCAACGAGCACGCCGCGGCGATCCTGGAGCAGATGACCGCGTCCGCCCCCGCCGGCCGGCCCGGACGTCCGGACGAGATCGCCCTGGCCGTGCGCTGGCTCGTCTCGGACGAGGCCTCGTACGTCCACGGCACGACGCTCGACGTCGACGGAGGCATCGTCGGCGCCCGCGTCTGACACCGCGTCACGCGCCGCTCGGAGTCCCCGCGACAGCGCCCGCCGCTCAGTGGATCTGGACGAGCGGCCCGGGGTGGAGCGCGGCGTCGGCCGCGGGGGTCGTCTCGTAGGCGCGACGGTAGTCGCGCCCGAAGTGCGACGCGCTCGCGTAGCCGACCGCGGCCGCGGCCTGCGCGGCGGTGTCGCCCCGGACCAGGAGCAGCCTCCTGGCCTCCCCGAGGCGGAGCCGCCGCAGGTAACCCAGCGGCGACATCCCGGTCAGCTCGCGGAAGCGGCGGGTGAGCGTGGGCACGCTGGTGCCCGCCTCCGCGGCGAGCGCGCCGAGGGTCCAGCCGCGCGAGAGCGACGCGCTCATCGCCTCGACCGCACGGGAGACGGCCTCCGAGCGGACAGTGCTGGACGCGGCCAGCAGCCGCGGCGCCTGGTCCGTCTGCAGCAGCCGCAGCACGAGCTCGCGCGTGATCGCGGGGGCCAGCACCGGGATGTCGGCGGGGGCGTCGAGCAGACGGAAGAGTCGGCGCAGCGAGTCGGCCATCTCCTCCGTGACCGTGCCGATCCGCGGGGCGGGAGCCCGCGGGGCCGTCCGGGGGGCGAGCGCCGCGATCTCGGCCACCACGAGCGGGTCGAGACGCCAGTTGGCCGACAGGAAGTCGCCGCGGTCGCCGGTCTCCACGACGGCCGCGACCACCGGCAGATCGACGGGGGTGATCAGGAAGCGGCCGGCGCCCCACCGCTCGTCGGAGTCGCCGACCACCGAGCGCTTCCGGCCGGCCAGCACCAGGCTGAGGGTCGGCGGGAACCGGGTGTAGACGAGCTCGGTCGGAGCGGTCACCCGGTGCAGGCGCAGGGCGAGCGCGGCGGCGCGCTCGGGGTGCCCGACGTGGCGCCGGGTGAGCTCGGCCGCCTGCTCGAGAGCGTCGAGCACCTCGCGCGTCATCAGCGCCCCGCCGTCCACGGAGCGGAGGGCCGCTCGCACCCGGCCCCCCGCGTTCGGATCACGGCCGTCGGGCTCTCCCCTGCGGATCCTCCGCCGGCGAGTCCGCACCGCTCGGCTGCTCGGTCCACGGGTCGAGGCGCGGCCGTCAGGACGCGGGAGCCTCGATGCGCGGGAAGAGCGCGGCGAGCGTGCCGACGGTGGTGCCGACGGGGAGGACTCCCCACCGGCCCGCCTCGCGGATCGGCTGCGCGGTGAGGGCGCCCAGCGACTCCGTCACGCCGAGCGCCTCCCAGAGGGACGCCGTCGCGCGCGGCACGACCGGCGAGAGCAGCACGGCCAGGGCGCGGAGCCCCTCCGTCGCGGTGTAGAGCACCGTGCCGAGGCGCTCGCGCTCCTCGCGCTTGGCGAGTGCCCACGGCTCCTGCTCGGTGATGTAGCCGTTGAGCTCCTCGACGATGCTCCACACGGCGGTGATCGCGTCGTGGATCGCGAGCGCGTCGATCGACCGGTCGGCCGACGCGGCGGCCTCGGCGACGATGCGCTGCACGCGCTCCTCCGCCTCGGTCGGCTCCCCCGGCGCGGGCACGACGCCGTCGTAGTAGCGGTGCAGCATCGCGACGACCCGCGAGGCGAGGTTGCCGAAGCCGTTCGCGAGCTCGGACTGGTAGCGCGCCGACAGGTCCTCCCACGAGAACGAGCCGTCCTGGCCGAAGGTGATGGCCCGGAGGAAGTAGTAGCGGAAGGCGTCGGAGCCGAAGGTGTCGGTGATCTGCTCGGGCGCGATGCCGGTGAGCTTCGACTTCGACATCTTCTCGCCGCCGACCAGCAGCCAGCCGTGGCCGAACACCTGCCGGGGCACCTCGAGGCCCGCGGCCATGAGCATGGCGGGCCAGATCACGGCGTGGAAGCGCAGGATGTCCTTGCCGACGATGTGGGTCGCGGGCCAGCGGCGCTCGAACTCCGCCTCGTCCTGGCCGTAGCCGACCGCGGTGATGTAGTTGAGCAGCGCGTCGAACCAGACGTAGACCACGTGCGAGTCGTCCCACGGGACCTTCACGCCCCAGTCGAAGCTGGAGCGGGAGATCGACAGGTCGGCCAGGCCCTGGCGGACGAAGCTGACGACCTCGTTGCGCGCCGACTCGGGCTGGACGAAGTCGGGTCGCTCCTCGTAGAGCGCGAGCAGCCGCTCGGTGTACTCGCTCATCTTGAAGAAGTAGTTCTTCTCCTTCAGCAGCTCGACCGGCTTCGAGTGGATCTTGCAGACGTACTGGCCGTCGTAGTCGCCGGTGCCCTCCTCGAGGTCGGACAGCTGCTTGTACTCCTCGCAGCCCACGCAGTAGTAGCCCTCGTACTCGCCGGTGTAGATGGCGTCCTCGTCGTACAGCTTCTGCAGGAACTTCTGGACGTTGACCTCGTGCCGCGCGTCCGTGGTGCGGATGAAGTCGTCGTTGGCGATGTCGATGGTCTCGAGCAGCGGCTGCCAGGCGGTCCTCACGAGGCGGTCGGCCCACTCCTGGGGGGTCGTGCCGTTGGCGGTGGCGGTGCGGAGGATCTTCTGGCCGTGCTCGTCGGTGCCGGTCAGCAGCCAGGTGTCGTCGCCCGCCTGGCGGTGCCAGCGGGTGAGCACGTCGGCGGCGACCTCGGTGTACGCGTGCCCGATGTGCGGGACGTCGTTCACGTAGAAGATCGGGGTCGTGAGGTAGAAGGAGGCGCCGTCGGACATGGCGACCATCCTATTCACCGCGCGGCACCGCTCCCGGCGTGTGACGGAGGCCGTGGACGACCGGCCGCGATCGCCGCCGGGGAGGGAGCCCTCAGCCGCGGCGGGAGGCGAGCGCCGCCTCGTAGAGCGCGCGGCGCGAGAGCCCGGTGATCTCGGCGACCTCGGCCGACGCCTCCTTGAGCCGCGATCCGGCCTCGACGCGGGCCAGCACGTCGGCCAGCGCGTCCTCGAGCGACGCCTCCCTCGCGGGGGCTCCCTCGACGACCAGGCAGATCTCGCCGCGCAGGCCGTCGGCCGCCCACTCGGCCAGCTCGGCCGCCGTGCCGCGCCGGACCTCCTCGAACATCTTGGTGAGCTCGCGGCAGACGACGACGCGCCGCTCCGGGCCCATCGCCTCGACCAGGTCGGCGAGCGCGTCGCCGATCCGGTGCGGGGACTCGAAGAAGACCATGGTGCGCCGCTCGTCGACGAGCGCCCGGAAGGTCGAGACCCGCTCGCCGTGCCGGCGGGGCAGGAACCCCTCGAAGCTGAAGCGGTCCGTCGGGAGCCCGGACACGGCGAGCGCCATGAGCACCGCCGAGGGACCGGGCAGCGCGGTGACCGCGACTCCCGCCGCCACCGCCGCCTCGACCAGGTGGTAGCCCGGGTCCGAGACCGTGGGCATGCCCGCGTCGCTCAGCACGAGCAGGTCCTCCTCGCGGGCCAGCTCCACCAGCTCGGCGGCGCGCTCGCGCTCGTTGTGGTCGTGCAGCGCGTAGAGGGCGGGCCGGTTCTCGACGCCCAGGGCGCGCATCAGCTGGATGGTCACGCGCGTGTCCTCGGCGGCGACGTGGCGGGCGGAGCCCAGCGCCTCCACGAGCCGGCGGGAGGCGTCGCCGAGGTTTCCGATGGGAGTGCCGGCGAGGATGATCATGCCGCCAGTCTCCCAGGCCGGGTCCGGGGCCTCCCGCCGCGGATCGCCGCCGTCCCGGGAGGAGGCGCCCCGTTAGCATGGCCGGGTGACGGACCGACCGCAGCGCGACTTCGACGACCTGCTCCTGGACGCGGCGGGATCGGCGCGCTCGGTCCCGGTGGAGCCCGCCGAGGCGTCCGCACCGCGCGAGCGCACCCCGCTCCCGGACGTGCCGCGCGGCTCCTGGTTCGACGACCTGCACACCCGGCTCGTCGCCTCCCCCGCGCGCCGCCGGCTGTACGAGCTCGGACTGCCGCTGCTGGTGGTCGCCCTGGCCGCGGTGCTGCGGCTGTGGAACCTCGGCCACCCGCGCTCGCTCGTGTTCGACGAGACCTTCTACGTGAAGGACGCCTGGACCCTCTGGAACCTCGGGTTCGAGGGCGCCTGGCCCGAGAACCCGGACCCCGGCTTCGCGGCCGGCGACGTGGACACCTTCACGGGGGCGCCGTCCTTCGTGGTGCATCCGCCGCTGGGCAAGTGGATCATCGGGCTCGGGATGGGCGTGTTCGGCGCGGACGACAGCGTCGGCTGGCGCGTCGCGACCGCCGTCGTGGGGATCCTCGCCGTCGCGCTGGTGATCGTGATCGGCCGCCTCCTGTTCCGCTCCACCCTCCTCTCCTCCTTCGCGGGGCTGATGCTCGCGCTCGACGGCCACGCGATCGTGATGTCGCGGGTGTCGCTCCTGGACGGGATCCTGATGTTCGTCGCGCTCTGCGGGGTCGCGGCGGTGCTGCTGGACCGGCGCTGGGCCGAGCTGCAGCTGGCGCGGAAGGTGGCGGCGGGAGCGCTGCCGAGCTGGGGGCCGGTCCTGTGGTGGCGGCCCTGGCTGCTCGCGGCCGGCGTGCTCTTCGGCCTCGCCGCGGGCGTGAAGTGGACGGGCGTCTACTTCCTCGCGGCGTACGGCGTGTACGCGGTGGTCGTCGACGCGCTGATGCGGCGCCGTGCGGGCGTGCCGTTCTGGGGCAGCGGCGCGATCCTCAAGCAGGGTCCGGTCACCTTCCTCCTGGTCGTGCCGATCGCACTGATCGCCTACCTCGTCACCTGGACGGGCTGGCTGCGCACCTCCGGCGGATGGGCCCGGCAGTGGGCGTCGGAGGCCCCCGGCAACGCCTGGACCGGGGCTCTGGCGTGGGTGCCGGACTGGGCGCAGAGCCTCTGGCACTACCACGTGCAGATGTACGACTACTCGATCAACCTGCGGGCCTCGCACCCCTACGAGGCGAACCCGCTCACCTGGCTGCTCATGCTCCGGCCGACCAGCATGTACTTCGTCGACCAGGCGACGGGCGTCGACGGCTGCACCGCCGCACGCTGCGACGAGGCGATCACCTCGGTCGCCAATCCGCTCATCTGGTACGCCGGAGTCCTGGCGCTGGTGTACCTCCTCTACCGGCTCGCGCGGTACCGGGAGTGGCGCGCCGGCTTCGTGCTGATGGGGATCGTCGCGGGCTACCTGCCGTGGCTGCTCTACCTCGACCGCACGGTGTTCCAGTTCTACTGCGTCGTCTTCGAGCCCTACATGATGCTGGCGCTGGCGCTGACGGCCGGGATCGTGATCGGGAGTCCGGGCGACGAGCGGAGGCGGCGCACCCGCGGCGTCCTCGTGGTGCTCGTCTTCGCGGTGGCGGCGGCGGCGCTGACGGCCTACTTCCTGCCGCTCTGGATCGGCGCGCAGACGTCCTTCACCTTCTGGCAGGCCCACATGTGGCTGCCCTCGTGGGTCTGATCCGGCGGCTGGGCCCGGGAGTCGCGGCCTGCGCCGTCACGGCGGTGATCGCGGCCCTGCTGCACGCGACGGTGCCGGCAGTGCCGATGCTGACCGCGGCGGTCGCGCTCGGGATCCTCGTGGCGCAGCTGCCCGCGGCGCGCCCCCTGCTGAGCGGGGCGCTGGCGCCGGGCCTGAAGTTCTCGTCCCGCTCGCTGATGCGCACCGGCATCGTCCTGCTCGGGCTGAAGCTCTCGCTGATCGACATCGCTGCGCTGGGCTGGGGCGCGATCCTGGTCGTCGTCGGGATCGTCCTGGCCACCTTCGGCCTGACCTGGGCGCTGGGCCGGGCGCTCCGGCTGCCCGGGCAGGAGCCGCTGCTGCTCGCGGCGGGCTTCTCGATCTGCGGGGCCTCGGCGATCGGCGCGATGGCCGGAGCGACCCGGGCGAAGGAGCAGGAGCAGGCGACTCCGGTCGCGCTGGTGACGCTCTGCGGCACGCTCGCGATCGCGGTGCTCCCCGCCCTGCAGCAGCCGCTCGGGCTCTCCGACGTGCAGTTCGGGCACTGGGTCGGCGCCTCGGTCCACGACGTGGGCCAGGTGGTGGCGACGGCCCAGGTGGCGGGAGCGTCGGCGCTGGCCGTGGCGGTCGTGGTGAAGCTGACCCGAGTGGTCATGCTGGCGCCGATGGTCGCGGTGGCGGCGGCGGTCACGAGGCGCGGCGGCGGGACCGGCGGGACGCGCCCGGCGATCGTGCCGCTGTTCGTGGTCGGGTTCCTCGCCGCGGTGCTGCTGCGCACACTCCTCCCCCTGCCGGAGGGACTGCTCGCCGCCGCCGACACCGCGCAGACCTGGCTCCTCGCCGCGGCGCTCTTCGCGCTCGGCAGCGCCGTCCGGGTGCGCGCGCTCGTGACGACGGGGTGGCGTGCTCTGCTCGTCGCCCTGGTGTCGTGGGCGGCGATCGCGGCGATGGGACTGGCCGCGGTGCAGCTGGCGCTCTGATCGGCGCTCCGATCCGCTCGGCCGCTCTGTCGCGCACGGTCGCTCTGCACTGCGGGGCCGCTCTGTTACGCGATGCGTCGCTCCGGCGCGGCGGTGTCGGCGGCTCCCGCTAGCGTCGATCGCATGGCAGATCGTGAGTACGGCTTCAAGACGCGTGCGATCCACGCGGGCAACATCCCCGACGCGGTGACGGGCGCCCGCGCTCTGCCGATCTACCAGACCAGCGCCTTCGTCTTCGACGACACCTCCGACGCCGCGGCCCGCTTCGCGCTGCAGAAGTACGGCAACGTCTACTCGCGCCTGTCGAACCCCACGGTCGCCTCCTTCGAGGAGCGCGTCGCGAGCCTCGAGGGCGGCCTCGGCGCCGTCGCCACGGCCTCCGGGCTCTCGGCGCAGTTCATCACCTTCGCGGCGCTCGTCGGCGCGGGCGACCACGTGGTGTCCTCCGCCAACCTCTACGGCGGATCGATCACCCAGCTCGACGTCACGCTCCGCCGCTTCGGAGTGGACACCACCTTCGTCCGCTCGAGCGACCCGGCCGACTACGCGGCGGCGATCACCGAGAAGACCAAGGTGCTGTACGCCGAGACGATCGCGAACCCCTCCGGCGAGATCGCCGACATCGAGGGCCTCGCCGCGGTCGCGCACGCCGCCGGCATCCCGCTGATCATCGACTCCACGGTCGCCACGCCCTACCTCGTCCGCCCGATCGAATGGGGCGCCGACATCGTCATCCACTCGGCCACCAAGTTCCTCGGCGGACACGGCACCACGCTCGGCGGCGTCGTCGTCGAGTCGGGGCGCTTCCACTACTCCCCCGAGAAGTTCCCGCTGCTGCACGACCCGGTCGCCTCCTACGGAGACCTGTCGTGGGACGGCAACTTCGGGGAGTACGGCTTCCTCACGCGCCTGCGCGCGGAGCAGCTGCGCGACATCGGGCCGGTCCTCGCTCCGCACTCCGCGTTCCTGCTCGCCCAGGGCGTCGAGACGCTGCCGTATCGGATCCAGGCGCACGTCGACAACGCGCGCCGCGTCGCCGAATGGCTCGACGCCGACTCCCGGATCGAGGCCGTCTACTGGGCCGGGCTCCCCGCGCACCCGCACCACGACCGCGCGCAGAAGTACCTGCCGAAGGGACCGGGCTCGGTCTTCAGCTTCGTGGTGAAGGGCGGCCGCGCCGTCGGCCAGACCTTCATCGAATCGGTCGACCTCGCCAGCCACCTCGCCAACATCGGCGACGCGAAGACGCTGGTGATCCACCCGGCGTCGACCACCCACGCCCAGCTCACCGAGGACCAGCTCCTCCACGCGGGCGTCCTCCCCGGACTCGTCCGCCTCTCCGTCGGCATCGAGGACGCGGACGACATCATCTACGATCTCGACCAGGCGCTCGCCCGCGCGGTCGAGGAGCACGGCACCCCCGACGCTCCGACCGAGCTCCCCGAGGACACGACCACCACCCTGCACACCCCGGCCGTGGAGGTCTGAGCATGAGCACCACCGACACCGCCGACACGGTCGTCCAGCTGTCCAACGGGCTGAGCTGCTCGGTCCCGGCGAACTCGCCGCTGGCGAAGATGCTGCGCTCGCAGCGCACCTGGGTGGGCCCCGACGCCCGCAGGCGACTCGACATCCTCCGCCGCGCGAAGACCGTGGCGATCGTCGGCGCCTCGCCGAACCCGGCCCGCTCCTCCTACTTCGTCGCCACCTACCTGCAGCAGTCGAGCGACTACGAGCTCTACTTCGTGAACCCGAACGCCACCGAGATCCTGGGGCAGCCGGTCTACCGCAGTCTCGCCGAGCTCCCGGTCGTGCCCGACATCGTCGACGTGTTCCGCAAGGCGAGCGACATCCCCGCCGTGATCGACGACGTCCTCGCCGTCGGCGCGCCCACGGTCTGGGTGCAGCTGGGGATCTGGAACCAGGAGGCGGCCGAGTACGGCGAGTCGAAGGGCCTGACCGTCGTGATGGACCGCTGCATCAAGGTCGAGCACGCCCGCTTCCACGGCGGCCTGCACCTGCTCGGCTTCGACACCGGCCAGATCTCGGCGCGCAAGACGCTGCGCTGATCCGCCGCCGACCCTCGTCGACGCCGGATCTCCGTGGCGCTTCGTCGCGGGCGCGGCTCGAGCGGCGCACTCCGCCGGCCCCGGCGTAGTCTCAGTGGATGAGCGCCTACGTCTCCGTCCTCGACCTGTTCAGCGTCGGGATCGGCCCGTCCAGCTCGCACACCGTCGGACCGATGCGCGCCGCCCTCGCCCTCGCCGAGCGGATCCGCGACGCCGGGCTCCTCGGCCGCGTGAGCCGGGTGGGCTGCACCCTCTACGGCTCGCTCGGCTCCACCGGGATCGGCCACGGCACCCCCGACGCGGTGGTCGCCGGCCTCGCCGGCCTGGACCCCGAGACGTGCGACCCGGCGCTGGTGCGCGGGGCGTGGCAGCGCCTCGACGCGGAGGGGACGATCCTGCTGGCCGGCGAGCAGCGCCTCGCGATGACGCGCGACGACGTCGTCTTCGAGCCGCGCACGAGGCTGCCGGAGCACCCGAACGCCCTCACCTTCAGCGTCTGGGTCGGCGACGACGCGCTGCCGGTGTGGGAGGAGACCTACTACTCGATCGGCGGCGGCTTCATCCGGCGCGCGGGCGAGCGCGCCGAGCTGGCTGCGCTGGCCCCGCACCCCTACCCCTTCGTCTCCGGGCTCGACCTGCTGGCGACCTGCGATCGGACCCGCTCCGGCATCGCCGAGATCGCCGCCGCGAACGAGCGCGCTCTGCACCCCGGGGTCGACATCGACGCCCGCCTCGACGCGATCTGGGACGCCATGGCCGCCTGCGTCGAGCACGGCCTGGCGACCGACGGCGTGCTGCCGGGCGGCCTGGGCGTCCGCCGCCGCGCCTCGGTGCTGCGCGTGCGCCTCGAGGCCTTCGAGGAGGACCCTCTCGACCGCGCCCGCGCGACCTCGGTGGAGTGGCTCCACGCCTTCGCCCTCGCGGTGAACGAGGAGAACGCCGCAGGCGGGCGCGTCGTGACGGCTCCGACGAACGGAGCGGCGGGCATCATCCCCGCCGTCGGGCACTACTACCTCCGCTTCGTCCCGGGCGCCGATCGCGCGGGGCTGCGCCGCTTCCTCCTCACCGCCACCGCGATCGGCTCGCTCTGCAAGTCGAACGCCTCGATCTCCGGTGCGGAGGCGGGCTGCCAGGGCGAGGTCGGCTCGGCCTGCGCGATGGCCGCCGGAGCGCTCTGCGCCGTGCTCGGCGGCAGTCCGCGCCAGGTCGAGAACGCGGCCGAGATCGCGATGGAGCACCACCTCGGACTGACCTGCGACCCGGTCGGCGGCCTCGTGCAGATCCCCTGCATCGAGCGGAACGCGATCGCCTCCTCCACCGCCGTGAGCGCGGCCCGCCTCGCGCTGCACGGCGACGGCGACCACCGCGTCTCGCTCGACGCGGTCATCGAGACGATGCGCCAGACCGGCATCGACATGTCGTCGAAGTACAAGGAGACGAGCGAGGGCGGCCTCGCGGTCAACGTCATCGAGTGCTGAGCGCCCGGCGGCGTCCGTGACCGTGCGTGACGCACGGGGGCGCGCGTGTCGGCGGTCGCGCCTAGCGTGGGGCGGGTGAGCACCTCCTCCGTCCCGTACCTCGCCCGGCCGATCGTCTCGACCCAGTGGCTCGCCGACCAGCTCGGCCGCGAGCACCTCGTCGTCGTCGACGCCAGCGTGCTGCTCGTGCCCGGCTTCGACGGGCGGCCCGGCTACCTCAGCGGCGACGAGCAGTACCTCCTCGAGGGGCATGTCCCCGGCGCCGTGTTCGGCGACCTGCTCGAGCAGCTGTCCGATCCGGCGGATCCCCTGCCCTTCACCCGGCTCGACCCGGAGCGCTTCGCCGCCGCGACGGCCGCGCTCGGCATCGACGACGACTCGGTGGTCGTCGTGTACGACTCCGCGGTCGGCCAGTGGGCCTCGCGCCTGTGGTGGCTGCTGCGCTCGGCCGGGCACGACGCCGTCGCGGTGCTCGACGGCGGGCTCCCGGCCTGGCGGCGGGAGGAGCGCCCGATCGAGACGGGGCACGTCGAGCCCGCCGTGGGCGGAGGGATCAGCGTGCGCGAGGAGCGGCCGCTCTGGATCGACAAGGCCGGCGTCGAGAGCGTCGTGCGCGGCGAGGCTCCCGGAGCGCTGGTCTGCGCGGTCCCGCCGAAGGAGTTCACCGGGGAGGAGGGGCGCCGCCCCCGCCTCGGACACCTGCCGGGCTCGCGGAGCGTCCCCGCCGGGCGGCTCGTGGACCGGGCCGACAACACGCTCCTGCCGCCGGAGCGGCTGCGGTCGCTGTTCGGAGACGCTCTCCAGGCCGAGCGGATCGTCCTCTACTGCGGCGGCGGGATCGCCGCGACGGCCGATGCGCTCGCCCTGGCGGTGCTCGGAGTCCACACGGCGGTCGTCTACGACGGCTCGCTCAACGAGTGGGCCGCCGATCCCGCGGCGCCGCTGGTGGTCACGGCCGCGTGAGCAGCTCCTCCGGGAGGCGGGTCGTCGGCAGGGCGCAGACGAAGGCCTCGCAGGAGTAGGCGGTCGGCAGCCCCTCCCGCGAGATCCGCCCCTCGAACAGCTCGAAGCCCGCGTCCGCCCAGTCCCGGGCGCCCTCGTCGGACACGCCGACCAGCACGCCGATCCCGGCGGACCGGGCGCCCTGCACCGCCTCCGCCGCTCCGGGGCCCACGACGACCAGCTGCCGCACCGGGCGAGCCAGCCGCGAAGCGAGCCCGAGCACGGCGCCGAAGCCCATCGGCCGGCGGACCGCGCCCGGAGCGATCGAGGCGACGACCGCCTCGGCCGCCTCCCGGTAGCGCTGCGATCCGGTGAGCAGGTACAGCTCGTGCGCCGCGTCCGCCGTCGCCGACAGGCCGGAGGGGGAGGCGCCCTCGGAGGGATCGGCCGCGAGCAGGAGTCCCCGCGCGGTCAGCGCCGGGTCTCCTCCCCCGGGCAGCGCGAACGGCAGCGGGCCGTCGGCCGCGTCGAGTGCGCCGTCGATCAGGGTGCGCGCCGCGACCGCGTAGCGCGGGCGGCCCTCCGCCAGGGCGAGCTCGAGGAGCCCGCCGGCCAGCATCCCGAGGTCCTCCAGCGCCGGGCGGGCCGCGGAGACGGCACCGTCGAGGGAGGCGCGCACCGCGACGCGGCCGTCGGCGAGGTGCCGCTGCAGCACCGCGTCCGCCGCGCGCCGGGCGGCGTCGATCCACTCCTCCCGTCCGAGCACGCGTCCGGCGCGGGCGAGCGCGCGGATCGCCAGACCGTTCCAGCCGGTGACGACCTTCTCGTCGAGAGCGGGAGGCGCGAGGCGGGACCGGTCCTCGGCGAGGTAGTAGCCGCCCTCCGAGCGCTGGCCGTCGACGATGCTCTCCGAGTCCTGCGCCGATGCGAAGCCGCCGCCCGGCCGCTCGAGAGTGTTCAGGAGGAACGCGGCGACGCCCTCCGCGATCCCGGTCAGCTCCTCCACCCGGGCGCCGTCGTGCCCGAGCAGGACGGCCGCGACGTCGAGCAGCTGCGCGTTGTCGTACAGCATCCGCTCGTAGTGCGGATCGCTCCAGTCGGCCTGCGTCGCGTAGCGGAAGAAGCCCCCGTCGCGGTCGCGGAGAGGGGACGCGCCCAGCGCGAGCAGCGTGCGCTCGGCGAGCGCCGCTCCCGAGGGCCGCGAGGCCAGGAACCCGAGCACGGGAGCCACCGGGAACTTCGGGGCGCCGCCGAAGCCGCCGCGCACCCGGTCCTCCTCGTCCGCGAGTGCGCGGACGGCGCCGTCGAGCTCGGCGTCGCCGGGCAGCGCGGAGTCGGCGGGCAGCGCCGCGGTCGCCTCGCGCAGAGCCGCGGCCAGGCCCCCCGCCGTCGCCTGCACCTCGTCGCGCCGCAGCCGCCACGCCTCCGAGACCGCGTCGAGGACGTCGGAGAAGGCGGGCACGCCGCCGACGGCGCGCGGCGGGAAGTAGGTGCCGGCGAAGAAGGTCTCGCCGGCGGGGGTGGCGAAGGCCGTCAGCGGCCAGCCGAGCTGCCGGGTGAACGCGCTCGCGGCTGTCAGGTAGGCCGTGTCGACGTCCGGGTGCTCCTCGCGGTCGACCTTCACCGCGACGAAGTCCGCGTTCAGCCGCGCGGCGAGCACCGGATCCGAGAACGACTCCCGCGCCATCACGTGGCACCAGTGGCAGGTGGAGTAGCCGATCGACACCATCACCGGGACGTCGCGGCGCACCGCCTCGGCGAACGCCTCCTCGCCCCAGGGGAACCAGTCGACCGGATTGTCCGCGTGCGAGCGGAGGTAGGGGCTGACACTGGAGCGCAGACGATCGGCCATGCGCTCCACGCTAGACGCGGGCGGAGCCTGCGGTCAGGGGGTTGCCGCGGACGGAGGGTCAGGAGGTCCGCGGGGCGCCGACGTCCGCGGGTCTCCCCCGCCGCCGGGCCGCCCGGCCCCTCAGCGCTCGAAGAACCAGCCCGACGGCCGCTCCGTGCCGCGCACGACCGTGCCGCCTCCGCCGCTCCCGCCGCGACGGCCCACCGCCAGGTAGGCGAGGCTGCCGATGAACGGCGCGATCACGATGAACGCCACCCAGGAGACCTTCGCGACCTTCGAGAGCCTCGGGTTCGACAGCACGCCCCGGATCGCGAAGAGCAGCAGCACGATGTTCAGCACGACCAGCAGGGACTGCGGATTCATCGGGGTGCTCCACGGGATCGTGCGCCGCGGTCGACCGGCGCCGGAGCGCCCGACCGGGCAGGGTGGCCCGCGATGTTTCACGAGACAGGGCATTGTCGCACGCGGCGTAGGATGGAGGGCTCATGTCAGACGTGCTCAGCATCCGCTACCCGCCCGAACTCCCCGTGTCGGCGCGGCGCGAGGACATCGCCGCCGCGATCCGCGACCACCAGGTGGTCATCGTCGCCGGCGCGACCGGATCGGGCAAGACGACCCAGCTGCCGAAGATCTGCCTGGAGCTCGGCCGCGAGAGCATCGCGCACACGCAGCCCCGGCGCATCGCCGCGCGCACCATCGCCGAGCGCATCGCGGAGGAGCTCGACGACGAGGTCGGCGGGCTGGTCGGCTACCAGGTCCGGTTCACCGACAAGGCGTCCGCCTCGACGCGGATCAAGCTGATGACCGACGGCATCCTGCTCAACGAGATGAACCACGACCGGATGCTCAGCCGGTACGACACGATCATCATCGACGAGGCGCACGAGCGCAGCCTCAACATCGACTTCCTCCTGGGCTACCTGCACCGCCTGCTGCCGCAGCGCCCCGACCTGAAGGTGATCATCACCTCGGCGACGATCGACCCGCAGAGCTTCGCGGCCCACTTCGCCGACGCCGCCGGCGAGCCCGCGCCGATCATCGAGGTCTCCGGCCGCACCTACCCGGTCGAGATCCGCTACCGCCCGCTGGTCGCCGAGGAGCCGGAGGAGGACGACGACACCGACGTCCCCGACGCGACGAGCGGCAGCCGCGACCTGATGACCGGCATCGCCGACGCCCTGGCCGAGCTGGCGCGCGAGGATCCGGGCGACGTCCTGGTGTTCCTCTCGGGCGAGAACGAGATCCGCGACGCCGAGGACGCCATCCGCGGTCGGAACCTGCCGGGCACCGAGGTGCTCCCCCTCTACGGGCGCCTGTCGGCGGCCGATCAGCACCGCGTCTTCGAGAAGGGGCGCACCCCCGGCGTCCGCCGCCGCGTTGTGCTCGCGACCAACGTGGCGGAGACGAGTCTCACCGTCCCCGGGATCCGCTACGTGATCGACGGCGGCACGGCCCGCATCTCGCGCTACAGCGCGCGCTCGAAGGTGCAGCGGCTGCCGATCGAGGCGGTGTCGCAGGCCTCCGCGAACCAGCGCTCCGGCCGCTCGGGCCGCACCAGCGCGGGCATCGCGATCCGCCTCTACTCCGAGGAGGACTACCTCCGCCGCCCCGAGTACACCGATCCCGAGATCCTGCGCACGGGCCTGGCCGCGGTCATCCTGCAGATGATCTCGCTCGGACTGGGCGACATCGCCTCGTTCCCGTTCCTCACTCCGCCCGACTCCCGCGGCATCAAGGACGGCCTCGACCTGCTCACGGAGCTCGGCGCCCTCCGCGTCCCCGGCTCCCCCTCCGCCGCCTCCGCCGCGCCGCGAGACGCCGCTCCGGTGCGCGGCACGCCGCCGAGCGCGCACTCGAGCGGCGTCCCGCGCAAGGGGGCGGAGGCCGCGCCGCAGCTCACGCGCATCGGGCGCGACCTCGCGCGGCTCCCCATCGATCCGCGCTTCGGCCGGATGGTGATCGAGTCGCGCCGCCACGGCGTCAGCCGCGAGGTGATGGCGATCGTCGCGGGCCTCACGATCCAGGACGTCCGCGAGCGCCCCCTCGAGCGCCGCGCGCAGGCCGACCAGCAGCACGCGCGCTTCGTCGATCCCACCAGCGACTTCCTCACCCTGCTGAACCTCTGGAACTACGTGGAGGAGAAGCAGGAGGAGCTCTCCTCGAGCGCCTTCCGGCGCCTGTGCAAGGCCGAATACCTCAACTACCTGCGCGTGCGCGAGTGGCAGGACGTGTTCCGCCAGCTGCGCCAGCTCGCGCGCCCCCTCAAGCTCGAGCTGGGCGAGCCGAAGGTCGACCCCGACGGGATCCACCGGAGCCTCCTGGCCGGCCTGCTCTCGCACCTGGGCATCAAGGACACCACCTCGCAGCAGGCGCAGCGCGCGGCGAAGAGCCGCGAGCGTCAGAACGTGCAGTACATCGGCGCCCGCAACGCGAAGTTCTCGATCTTCCCCGGCAGTGCCCTGGCCAAGAAGCTCCCCGACGCGGTGATGAGCGCCGAGCTGGTCGAGACCAGCCGCCTCTTCGCCCGCTCGAACGCCGCGATCGATCCGGCCTGGGCCGAGGCGATCGCGGGCGACCTCGTGAAGCGGCAGTTCAGCGAGCCGCACTGGGAGAAGTCGCAGGGCGCAGCCGTCGCCTACGAGAAGGTCACCCTCTTCGGCGTGCCGATCATCGCCCGCCGCCGCGTCCAGTTCTCGCGGATCGACGCCTCGTACGCCCGCGAGCTGTTCATCCGGCACGCCCTCGTCGAGGGCGAGTGGGAGTCGCGCCACGCCTTCGACCGCAAGAACCGGGCCCTGCGGGCCGAGCTCGAGCGGCTGGAGGAGCGCACGCGCCGCCGCGACCTGCTCGTCGACGACGAGGCCGTGTTCGACTTCTACGACCGCCGACTCCCCCGCGACATCACCTCGGTGCGCTCGTTCGACTCCTGGTGGCGGACGACCCAGCACGACGAGCCCGATCTGCTGACGATGACGCAGGAGACGCTCCTCCCCGAGGACGCGGAGCAGATCGACGAGACCGCGTTCCCCACGCAGTGGCGCCAGGCCGACCAGCGCTTCCGCCTCTCGTACCGGTTCGAGCCGGGGACGGAGGAGGACGGAGTGACGGTGCACGTGCCGCTCGCGCTCCTGCCCCGCGTGACGCCCCTCGGCTTCGACTGGCTGGTGCCGGGACTCCGGGCCGAGCTGGTCACCGCGATGATCAAGGCGCTGCCCAAGCACCTGCGCCGGAACGTGGTGCCCGCGAACGACTGGGCGCGCAAGCTCACCGCGTCCCTGCCGCACGACGTGCCGAACCCGCCGACGGAGTCGTTCGCGGCGACCCTGGCCGGAGCGATCCGCCGCGAGGCCGGCGTGGTGGTGCAGCCCGAGGACTTCGACCTCGAGCGCATCCCCTCGCACCTGCGGGTCACCTTCGCCGTCGCCGACGAGCGGGGGCGCACGGTCGCCGCCGGCAAGGAGCTCGCCCCGCTGGCCGAGCGCCTGCGCGGCCGGGTCCGCGACGAGGTCGCCCGCGTGGTCGAGGCCCGGGTCCCCGACGCGCTCGAGCGCCGGGGCCTGAAGACCTGGGACATGCCGGAGCTGCCCCGCGTCACCGACACCCGGCAGGGCGGGAACACCATCCGCGCCTACCCCGCCCTGATCGACGACGGCGACTCGGTCTCGATCCGCCTGCTCGCCACGGCCGAGGACCAGGCGCGCGAGCACCCGCGCGGCGTGCGCCGCCTCCTCCTGCTCGCGACGCCGAGCCCCGTCGCCTACGTGCAGCAGCACCTCACCTCGAACGAGAAGCTCGTGCTCGCGCAGAGCCCGTACCAGAACACGACCGCGCTCTTCACCGACTGCCTGCTCGCCTGCGTCGACGCGGTCCTCTGGCGGATGAAGCCCGACGGGATGCTCTTCCTCCGCGCCGAGTTCGACGCCGTGCGCGACCGGGTCTCGGCGAGCGTCATGGACGCGATGTTCGAGACCGTGAAGACGGTCACGACGATCCTCACCACCGCCCGGGGCGTCGAGAAGGCGCTCAAGGCCTCGACGAGCATGGCGCTCCTGCCCGCCCTCACGGATGCGCGGGAGCAGCTCTCGGGCCTGGTCTACCCGGGCTTCGTCTCGGCGACCGGAGTGGAGCGGCTGCGGCACCTCCCGCGCTACCTCGGCGGGATCACCGAGCGCTTCGGAAAGATCGCCGAGAACGTCGGGCGCGACCGCGTCTGGCTGAACGAGGTGCAGGCGGCCCAGGAGCTCTACCGCTCGGCAGGCGGCGTCGTGCCGCTGCCCGCGCACGCCCCGGAGCGGATCGCGCGCGCCCGCTGGATGATCGAGGAGCTGCGGGTGAGCTTCTTCGCGCAGTCGCTCGGCACCGCCGAGAGCGTGTCGCTGCAGCGGATCCGCAAGGTGCTGGCCGGCTGACGCGCCTCTCCGCCGAGGGAACCGCGACCCGTCGAGGGGCCCTCGGGCAGCGGTCTCCCTCGACGAACCGCAGTCCCCTCCGGAGCGCTAGTGTCGTCCGGTGGGCAGCTACACCGATCTCCTGAAGACCCCCGGGGTGGGGCGCATCATCCTCGCGCAGCTGACCGCGCGCTTCCCGTTCGGGATGCTCTCGCTGGCGTTCCTCCTGCACGTGGAGCGGGTGCACCACTCCTACGCCGCCGCCGGCCTCGTGCTCGGCTCGATGTCGATCGGGCAGGCCATCGCCGGGCCGCTGACCAGCCGCCTGATGGGGCGGCTCGGGATGCGCCGCGTGCTGACGATCACCCTCGTGGTCTGCGCGGGCGCGATCATCGCGATGGCCGTGCTCCCGCTCGAGGTGTGGCAGTTCGTCGTGATCGGGTTCGTCGCCGGCCTGAGCATGCCGCCGGTGCAGCCGGCCGTGCGGACCATCTACCCCAAGATGGTCACCAGCTCGCAGCTGACCCCGCTCTTCTCGCTCGACGCGTCCGCGCAGGAGATCATCTGGGTGCTCGGCCCGGTGCTGGCGACGCTCGTGTCGATCCAGGTGTCGACGGTCGCGGGCATCCTGACCGCCGCCGCGTTCC
>NZ_PSUC01000237.1:0-622 GCF_002931635.1 Rathayibacter sp. AY2B7
ATCACGACGTACACCGCCTGGCGGGAACGCGTGGTCGGGTCGAAGGACGTGCTGAACGCCCTCCCCGCAGAGTCGTCCCGCCGCGCCATCGCCGAGCTGGTGTCCGAGGTGGTCGAGGCGGAGGGGCCCCTCCACGAGACGCGCGCGGCCAAGCTCATCGCCGGGGCCTTCGAGCTGAACAAGGTCAGCACAGCCCGGGTCGACAGCATCGTCGACTGCTTCCCCGAGCACTTCCGGCGCCCGGCGGATCCGGGATTCCTCTGGCCTGCGGGTCTCGGGCCCGACGACTACGACGGGGCTCGGACGGGTGTCTACCTCGGGGTAGACCGGATCTACGAGCACATCGACCCCTTCGAGGCCGCGAACGCCGTCTCGAGGTGTGCTCGCGCGACTCCCGGGATCGGTCACTACGCCCTGGTAAGGGCGACGATGACCTCTCTCGGAATCCTCCGCATGACCGACAACATCCGCGGTCTGGTCGCTCAGTCCATCGACGATGCGGTTCGGCAGGGGAAGGTGGTGCTCGGAGCATCCGGCGGGTACTGGGTTTCCTGACGCCGATCACACGCTGATCGCGTGCTCGGGCGGACGACTGCCGCCCGAGCATGTCCGCACTCCCCCA
>NZ_PSUC01000238.1:0-582 GCF_002931635.1 Rathayibacter sp. AY2B7
CTCCTCGCCGGCGTGCGCGACCAGGCGCAGTCCCTCCGCCGCGGCGCGCGCGTAGACGTCGACGAACAGCTCCGGGCCGAAGCCCACCTCGTTCGAGTCGAGCCCGACGCCGATGATGTGCTCGCGCCAGGGGAGGATCGCCGTCAGCATCTCGTCGGCCGCGTCGGCGCCCAGGTCGCGGAGGAAGCACATGATCAGGTCCGTCGAGATCCCGTGGGTCTCCTCGCTCCGACCGAGCGCACGGGTGATCCCGCTCATCACGGTGTCGAGCGCGACGCCGTTGCCGAGGTGCGTCTGCGGGTCGAAGAAGATCTCGGCGCGGCGGACGTTCGCCTTCTGCGCCCGGTCGAGGTAGCCGGTCGCGAGCTCGAAGAAGTCCCGCTCCGTCTTCAGCACGGTGAGGTTCGAGTAGTGCAGCTCCAGGAACGACGCGAGGTCGGTGAAGGAGTACCGCGCGCGGAGGGCGTCGAGATCCTCGGTGGGCAGGGCGACCCCGTTGCGGCGCGCCATCTCGACGATGTGCTCGGGCTCGATCGTGCCCTCGAGGTGGATGTGCAGCTCGGCGCTGGGCGGGGCGGGGAA
>NZ_PSUC01000026.1:0-33014 GCF_002931635.1 Rathayibacter sp. AY2B7
CGACGACGCGGTCGGCATCGGCCAGCACGGAGGGGTCGTGCGAGACGCAGACCACGGTCGCGCCGCGGTCCGCCTCCGCGCGCAGGACCGACCGGATCCGCTCCGCGCTCGCCGAGTCGAGGCCGGTGGTGGGCTCGTCCAGGAGCAGCAGGCCGGCCCCGCGGGCGAGCCCCTGGGCGAGGAGCGCCCGCTGCCGCTGACCGCCGGAGAGCACCGCGAAGGGCTCCCGGGCGAGCGCGGCGATCTCCATCCGCTCGAGCGCGGTGGCGATCGCGTCCGCCGCGCGCGCGTCGCTGCGGCGGAGGCGGCCGAGCCGACCCCAGGTGCCCACCGCGACCACGTCGCGCACCGTCACCGGGAGGCGGTCCGGGATCGACGCCCGCTGCGGCACGAAGGCGATCGCTCCGGTGACGTCCCGCGTGCCGGACGTCAGTGGACGCACTCCCGCGATCACCTCCAGAAGCGTGGACTTGCCGGCGCCGTTCGGCCCGGCGATCACGGTCAGCGAGCGCGCGGCGACGTCGAGATCGACCCCCGCGAGAGCGCGGCGGGAGCCGAAGTCGACGTGAGCGCCTCGGAGGCGGACCGGGGGCTCGGGCAGGGGTGAGACGTCCATCCCGACGAGCGTACAGGAATGATAACTGTTCTCATTATCGTGTACGGTCGGGCACCATGCCCAGCCTCCTCGCCGGAATCCTCGAGCCGTTCGCTCTCGACTTCCTCCAGCGCGCCCTCCTCGGCGGCCTCCTCGTCGCGGTCCTCTGCGGCGTCGTCGGCACCTGGGTGGTCATCCGCGGGATGGCCTTCCTCGGCGAGGCGCTCGCCCACGGGATGCTCCCCGGCGTCGCCCTCGCGACGGTGCTCGGCGCGCCCGTCCTCGTGGGCGGCGCAGCCAGCGCGGTGCTGATGAGCCTCGGCATCGCGGCCCTTCAGCGGCGCGGACGACTGTCCTACGACACCAGCATCGGCCTGCTCTTCGTCGCCATGCTGGCGCTGGGGGTCATCGCGATCTCGCACTCGGGCAGCTTCGCCACGGACGCGACCTCGATCCTCTTCGGCGACATCCTCGCGATCACCCCCGTCGACATCGGGCTGCTCGCCGCCGCCGCCGGAGTCGGCCTCCTCGTCGCAGCGGCCTTCCACCGCCCGCTCGTCGCCCTGGCGCTGGATCCGCGCATCGCCGCGGTGCTCGGCCTCGGTCCGCGCTCGGCTCAGGCCGCGCTGGTCGGTCTGGTGACCCTCGCCGTCGTCGCCTCCTACCAGGCGGTCGGCTCGCTCCTCGTCGTCGGGCTCCTGCTGGCTCCCGCGGTGGCCGCCGGTCACTGGACCACGCGCATCCCGACCCGGATGCTGCTCGCGTCGATCCTCGGCGCGGCCTCCGTGCTCGTCGGCCTGCTCGTCTCCTGGCACGCGGCCACGGCCGCGGGCGCCTCGGTCGCCGGCACGGCCGTCGCGGTCGCCGCGGTGTCCTGGGCGGTCCGCTCGGCCGCGTCGGCCCTCGCGTCCCGGTCGGGCCCTCAGCCGGTCGCCGCATGAGGCCCTGCCGGCACCGCTCCTCCCCCGCTCACCCTCGAAAGGACTCCGTGCACTCCCGAACCACCGCCTCCACCGTCCTCCTGGGCGCCCTCGCGCTGGGCCTGGCCGCCTGCTCGACCGATGCCTCCGCGCCGGCCGCGGACGACACGGGCTCCGGCCACGGCGCCGTCGCGAACGCCGCCGAGCTCGCCGAGCCGCGCCTGGGGCTGACGACGATCGACCCGTCGGGCGCCGTGTCGCACCTCGACCTCCTCGACGAGACGGTCACCGGCCTCGGCACCATCGGCGCACCGAGCGCGATGACGACCGACGGCCGCTACCTCTTCGCCCAGACCGATGCGGGCGTCGAGATCGTCGACAGCGGCGTGTGGACCTGGGACCACGTGGACCACTTCCACTACTACCGCGCGGACCCCCGCCTGATCGGCACGGTCGCGGGCTCCGGGACGGCCGTCGTCGCCACGACGAACCTCTCGACCACCGGCGGAACCGGACTCTTCTTCCCCGACACCGGCGAGGCGGTCCTCCTCGACACCGAGGCGCTGTCGAAGGGGGCGATCGTCGAGCGGTTCCGGAAGGACGTCGAGCCCGGACCCGGGATGGTCGTGCCCGTCGGCTCGTCCGCACTGGTGACCGAGGGGTCCGGATCCGGAGCGGCCGTCGCCGGCTACGACTCGGACGGCGAGCCGACGGGCCTCCGCGAGGCCTGCCCCGACCCCGCCGGGACGATCACCACCCGCGTCGGCGCCGTCATCGGCTGCTCCGACGGCGCACTCCTGGCGTCGATCGAGGACGAGGAGCTCATCGTCGAGCGGATCCCCTACCCCGCCGGCACCACCGCGCCACCCGCCGCCTCCTTCGACAACCGTGAGGGCCGCCCCACGGTCGCCGGCCTCGCCGGGGACGCGGGCATCTGGCTCCTCGACACCCGGGAGCGCTCCTGGAGCCTCCTCTCCTCTCCCGCCCCGCTGGCGCAGGTCACCGCGGTGGACGACGCGGACGAGACCGTCCTCGCCCTCGCCGCCGACGGCCGCGTGCTGGTGCTCGACGGCTCCGACGGTGCGGTCCTCGCCGAGACCGCGCCCCTCGTCGCGGACACGACCGCGGACGGCTCGCGGCCCGTCCTGATCGCCGACCAGCAGCGGGCCTACCTCAGCGCGCCCACCGAGCGGAAGCTGCACGAGATCGACTACGCGGACGGCGCGCGCCTCGCCCGCACCTTCGAGACCGCCACCGAGCCGGCCTTCACGGCGGAGACGGGCCGATGAGGCGCGGCTGGGCCCTCGCGTCCGCCGCGGCGGTCCTGCTCCTGTCTGGCTGCACGTCCGCGGAGGAGGACGAGAGGCCCCTCGTCATCGTCTCCACCAACGTCCTCGGCGACGTCGTGGGCGAGCTCGTCGGCGACGAGGCGCAGGTCGTCACGCTGATGAAGCCCGACGCCGACCCGCACTCCTTCGAGATCTCGGCGCAGGAGGCGGCGCGCCTGCGCTCCGCCGACCTCGTCGTCTCGAACGGGCTCGGACTCGAGGAGGGCCTGCAGCAGCACCTCGACGAGGCCTCCGGTGAGGACGTCCCCGCGTTCGTCGCCGGCGACGCCGTCGACGTCCTCGACCACAGCGAGGGCGACGCGGAGGGGAGCCCGGACTCGCACTTCTGGACGGACCCCGGCCGGATGATCGACGTCGTCGACTCCCTCGGGCCCGTGCTCGCCGCGCTCGACGGCGTCGATCCGGCCGCCGTCCGGGACCGGACGGCCGGCTACCGCGCCGAGCTCGAGCGGCTCGACTCCGAGATGGCCGCGGCGTTCGCCGCGATCCCGGCCGAGCGCCGCGCCCTCGTCACCAACCACCACGTCTTCGGGTACCTCGCCGACCGCTTCGACTTCGACGTCGTCGGCGCCGTCATCCCCGGAGGCACGACCCTCGCGGCGCCGTCCGCCTCCGACCTCGCCGATCTCGTCGACGCGGTCGAGCAGACCGGCGTCCCCACGATCTTCGCGGAGTCCTCGTCTCCCGACCGCCTGGTCCAGGCGCTCGCGAGCGAGGCCGACATCCGCGTGGAGGTGGTCGAACTGTTCACGGAGTCCCTGACGGGGCCCGAGGGCGGCGCTCCCGACTACCTCGCCATGATGCGCGTCAACACGCAGCGCATCGCCACCGGGCTCTCCCCGTGAGCCCTCCGATCCACCACCAGGAAGAAGAAGCACCCATGCAGAATCCCCACGTCCGGCGGGCGGGCCTCGGCCTGATCGCCGCCTGCTCGATCACGGTCCTCGCGGCCTGCTCGTCGAGCTCGACCCCGGCCGCCGAGTCCTCGGCGTCCACCGCACCGGCCACCGAGGCCGCGGCGGCCGACGGCGCCCGCGTCGCCGTCGCCTACGAGGGCGGCATCCTCGTCCTCGACGGCGAGACCCTCGAGACCGTCGCGGACATGGACTCCGAGGAGTTCACCCGCCTCAACCCCGCCGGCGACGACCGCCACGTCCTGGTCACCATGAGCGAGGGGTTCCAGCTCCTCGACACCGCCGCCGGGACCGGCGGCGAGCCGGAGCTGACGGACATCGTCTTCCCCGCGGACACTCCGGGCCACGTCGTCCGGCACGCCGGGAAGACCGTCCTCTACGCCGACGGCACGAGCGACACGACCGTCCTCGAGACCGCCGACCTGGCGTCCTCGGACGGGATGCCCGAGACCGAGACCATCCCGGGAGTCGAGGCGCACCACGGCGTCTCGATCGTCCTCGAGGACGGCACCTTCCTCACCACGGTCGGTGACGCCGACGGGCGCACCGGCATCGAGGTGCGCGACGCCTCCGGAGCCGTGACGGCCACGAACGACCAGTGCCCCGGTGTCCACGGAGAGGGCACGGCCGAGAACGAGGTCGTCGTCTTCGGCTGCGAGAACGGCGCCCTGGTCTACGACGGCGGCGAGATCACGAAGCTCGAGGCACCGGACCAGCCGTACGGCCGCATGGGCAACGCCTGGGTCAGCGAGACCAGCCCGATCATCGTCGGCGACTACAAGGACGACCGCGACGCCGAGGGCTACCTCCTGCACCGCGTGGCGCTGATCGACACCGAGGCGAAGACCCTCGACGTCGTCGACCTGCCCGAGGGCGTCGAGTACACCTTCCGCGGCGTCGCCCGCGGCCCCGACGACCTGGCGTACATGATCGCCTCGGACGGCGCGATCCACGTGCTCGACCCCGAGACCGGCGAGCTGACCGCCTCCTACCCCGTCGTCGACGCCTGGGAGAGCCCGGTCGAGTGGCAGGACCCGCACCCCGCGATCACGGTCGCCGGGGACATCGCCTACGTGACCGACCCGGCCGCCGACAGCATCCACGCCGTCGACCTCGCCACGGGAGAGGTCGTCGCCACGGGCGAGCTCGACGTCACGCCGAACGAGATCGCCGTCGCCGCGAGCTGACCATCGGCACGGAGGAGGGGCGCGGGGCCGTGGGCCCCGTGCCCCTCCTGTTCACCTGGAGGGGCCAGGATCTCCGCATGACGACCGACTTCGATCTCGACCAGGTGGTGCGCGACGTGACCGCGAACGTGCGCAAGAAGTTCCCCGACCACTCCGAGGAGCAGGTCGCGCCGCTCGTGCGCGAGGAGCTCGCGGACCTGCAGGACCGGCCCGTGCAGGACTACCTGACGGTGCTCACGGAGCGAGCGGTCAAGCGCCGCCTCAAGCGCGAGGCGCGCGGGGAGTAGACCGGGTCAGGCGAGCGCCCGCTCGATCGACGCCCGCAGCGCCGGAGCCGGCCGGAGCGCGCCCGCCTCCTCCGCCTCGAGGAGCGCCTGCGCGTCCGCCGGGCTGTGCTCGCGGTACCAGCGGTCGACCGGGACGCCGTGCCCGGGCCGGCTCAGGACCTCGACGGCGTCGCCCGCCTCCACCGATCCGCGGTGCAGCACCCGCAGGTACGCGCCGGTGCGCCCCTCGTCGGCGAAGCGCTTCACCCACTGCGGCTCTCCGAGGGCCCGCTGGAACGTCGCGCACGGCGTCCGCGGCATCGTCACCTCGACCTCGACCGCCTCGCCGATCCGCCAGCGCTCGCCGATCACGGCTCCGCTCACGTCGAGGCCCGCGATCCGCAGGTTCTCGCCGAACATCCCCGCGGCCACCGGCCGCCCCAGGCGCTCCGCCCACCAGAGCGCGTCCTCGTCGGAGTAGGCGTAGAGCGCCTTGTCGAGGCCGCCGTGGTGCGCGCGATCGGCCTGCACATCGCCGTAGAGGCCCAGGTCGCGCACGCCGACGGGACCCTCGACCGGCCGCTTGTCGATCGCGGTCACGCCGACCGTGCCGGAGTCGGGCAGGAGGCGGGCGACGCGGCACACGGCGAGTAGGCGGGGCATGCCGCCATGGTGCCAGCACTAGGCTCGCCGCGTGCGCGACGCGACCGCTCCTCCCCGGCTCGACCCCCTCCTCCTCGACGGCCTCGCCGAGGGGTACGCCGGGGACACGGGCGCCCGGGAGCACGCCGAAGGGCTGCGCTTCGCCGGCACCGACCTCACCGGCGCCGATCTCACCGCGGCCTCCTTCAGCGAGTGCGCGCTGGAGGGAGTGGTCCTGGACGGCGCCCAGCTGCGGGCCGCGTCGATCGCGGAGTCGCGGCTCGAGCGGCTGGACGTCCCCAGGCTCTCGGCGCCGCGGAGCCGGCTCCGATCCGTCGAGCTGCTCGCCTCGCGGCTGGGCTCGGCCGAGCTCTACGAGAGCACCTGGGAGCAGGTGCGCGTGGCCGACTGCAAGCTCGGCTACCTGAACCTCCGCGGCGCCGCGGTGCGCGACGTGCTGCTCGAGCGCTGCACGATCGACGAGCTCGACCTGGCGGGTGCGACCGGCACGCGGCTGCGCCTGGTCGACTGCGACGTCCGCTCCCTCGATCTCTCCCGGGCCCGGATCGAGCACCTCGATCTGCGCGGCGCCGAGCTGCACGTGCTCACCGGGCTGGACGGCCTCCGCGGCGCCACCCTCTCCGAGCTGCAGCTCAGCCTGCTGCTGCCGCTGTTCGCGGAGCACTTCGGGGTGCGGGTGGGCTGAGCCGGCGGTCCGCCTAGCGCCGGCGGGCGATCAGCCGCGTCAGAGCGCGGCGGCCGAGGAGGAACACGGCCAGCACGACGGCCGTCACGATCACGAAGCTCCACTGCACGCCCTGCCCGGAGGCGATCCGCAGGAGCATCCCGCCCGCGACGGTCACCGCCCAGACGACGAGCCCGGCGGGCACGATCCGGTCCGGGGAGCGCCACGAGCGCGTGACGACCCAGCCGAGCAGGAGCGCCGCCAGGAACGGCCAGAGCGTGGTGAGCAGGCCGATCAGCGCCGACCCCTCGTCGTGGCTCCCGCGGCCGATCAGCACGAAGACCAGGACGAGCACGGCGTCGAGGGCGAGGCCGAGCCCCGCGTGCCGGGTCATGCGGGCTCCGTCACGAAGTCGATGAGCTGCTCGACCCGGCCCAGCAGCGCCGGCTCCAGGTCCTGGAAGGTGCGCACCCGGCCGAGGATGCGCTGCCAGGCGCGCGCGATGTCGGCCTGCTCCTCGTGCGGCCAGCCGAGCGCCTCGCAGATCCCGTGCTTCCACTCGGTGCCGCGCGGGATCTCGGGCCAGCGCTCCAGGCCGATCCGGCCGGGCTTCACGGCCTGCCAGACGTCGATGTAGGGGTGGCCGACGACGAGGACGTGGGCGCCGTGCGGACCGGCGGCGACCTGGTCGGCGATCCGCGACTCCTTCGAGCCGCGCACCAGGTGGTCGACGAGCACGCCGATGCGGCGCCCCGGACCGGGCCGGAACTCGCGCACCAGCTCGTCGAGGTTGTCGACGCCCTCGATGTACTCGACGACGACGCCCTCGACCCGCAGGTCGTGGCCCCAGACCTTCTCGACCAGCTCGGCGTCGTGCCGGCCCTCGACGTAGATGCGGCTGGGCAGGGCGACCCGCGCCTTCGCGTCGGCGACGTGGAAGGAGCCGGAGGCGGAGCGCGCGCGACCGAGGCCGGCGTCGCGCTTCAGCCCGGGCGCCTTGAGCGACACGGGCTTGCCCTCGAGGAGGAACCCGGGCCCCAGCGGGAACACGCGGACCTTGCCGAACCGGTCCTCCAGCCGCACCATCCGCAGCTCCACGCCGAGCACGGCGCCCACGAAGCCGGAGGCGACCTCCTCGACCACCAGATCGCGCTCGGCCTCGACCACCGCCACCTCGACCCTGCCGCGAGCGCGCCAGTCGCCGGCGAGCACGTCCTGCCCGTACCTGTCCTCGTCCATCGCACCGAGGGTAGCCGGAGGCGCGCGGGGCGCCGCGCGGACACGGCGCATGCACCTCTGCTTACATGAGCAGATGACCGAGGACCTCGAACCCGCCGCCGAGCTCTTCAAGGTGCTGTCCTCCTCCTCCCGGCTGCGCCTGCTCCGGGCCCTCGCCGAGGAGACGTCGACGGTCGGGCGGCTGGCCGAGGTGACCGGGCTCTCGCAGCCGCTGGTCTCGCAGCACCTGCGGATGCTCCGCACCGCCGGGCTGGTCGCGGTCGAGCGCGTGGGCCGCGAGGCGCACTACTCCGTCGCCGACACCCACGTCACGCACATCGTCGACGACGCTGTCCGGCACGCCCAGGAGGGGTGACCTCCGTCCCTGTCGGGAACGATGATCGCTCTCGATTAGGCGCATCCATTGCAATGCGTTTATGGATCTGGTCGACTGGAGCCCGTCGCGTCCGCGGCCCCCGCATCCGGAAAGGCAGCACCATGAGCACCACCGATCTCCACGCCGAGCACCCCGTCACCGAGCACGAGCACGGCGAGGGCTGCGGCCACCCGGCCGTGCAGCACGAGGACCACGTCGACTACGTCCACGGCATGCACCACCACGCCCTGCACGGCGACCACTACGACGAGCACGAGTCGGAGGCCGAGCACTCGACCGCCGACCACGAGCACGGCGACGCCTGCGGCCACGAGACCGTGCAGCACGACGACCACGTCGACTTCGTCCACGGCGGCCACAAGCACGCCGCTCACGCCGGCCACTACGACGAGCACTGAGGCCGTGCGCGACGGGAGGGCTCGCACCCTCCCGTCGGCACTCAGCCCTGACGTGCCTTGAAGCGCGGGTTCAGCTTGTTGATCACGAAGACGCGGCCGCGGCGGCGGACCACCTGCGAGCCGGGCTGCGCCTTCATCGACCTGAGGGAGTTGCGGACCTTCACGGATGCTCCTGTCGTTAATGAGAACTGTTATCGATAGAGTAGCGGTCCATGGAGCCCCACCACCCCGCACCCGCCGTCCTCGCCGTCACCCTCGTCAGCGCGACCGACCCGCGGGACGCCGGGCGGACCGCCGCACTCCTCGCCGGCAGGCCCGAGTCCCGGATCGCCTTCGAGGTCGATCCGCCCGGCGCCGACGGTCCCGCTCTCGCCGAGGAGCTCCACCGGCGCCTCGCGGCCGACGCCGACGACGGCCACCGCGGTCACACGGTCGTCGCCCTCGACGGCCAGGCCGACCCGCTCGAGATCGGACTCGTGCTCGAGCACCTCTGCGCGCAGCGGCATCCCGCCGACACCCGCATCGCGATCCTCGACGTGGTCGCCGTGACGTCGACGGAGGAGATCCTGCGCGTGCTCTGCGGCGGCGCGGGCCCCTCCTTCGACTCGGCGGAGCGCCTCGCCGCCCGCCTGGAGTTCTCGAGCCTCATCGCCCTCGCCGAGCCCCTCTCCGAGAGCGACCCCGAGCGGACCGCACTCGTCCGCGACCTCCTGCGAGCACTCGCCCCCACCGCCGATCTCCTCCCCGCCGGTGAGCTCCCGGCGGCGCCCCGGAGGCTCCACCCCCGGCGCGCGCACGCGATCGCCTCCTCGATGGGCTGGCAGTGCGCCCTCAACGGGACCCCGCGGCGCCGCGCCTCGGGCACGACCGTCGAGGAGTTCGTGTTCCGCGATCCGCTGCCCTTCCACCCCGGCCGCCTGAGCACGGCGGTCCACGGGGAGCTGGTGGCGGAGAAGGTGGGCCGCATCCTCCGCTCCCGCGGCCTGGTGCGCCTGGCGACGCGCGCCGACCGGGTCGGCTCGTGGTCGGTCGCCGGCGACGTGCTGACGCTGGACCCGACCAGCCTGCTCAGCTGGGACGAGGACGCGCCTCTCGGCCAGGAGCTCGCCTTCTTCGGGACGGGCCTGGACACCGGGAGACTGACCGCCGTCCTGCAGAGCTGCCTGCTCACCCCCGAGGAGCTGCTGGCCGGCCCCGCCGCCTGGGCGGAGTACGCGGACCCCTTCCCGCGCTGGGTGGACGAGCACCGGCGCTGAGCCGGGCGTCCTCCGAGGCGCTGGACTCGACGAGCGCGACCCGGCCCCTGCGTCCGAGCGCCGCCCGCTCCCGCGCCAGCCGACCGTGCGCCGGGAGTGTGACGCGCGGAGGCTCCCGCCGGGCGGCGGGTGGGTAGGCTGACCGGACAGCACGTGCTCCGGGGTCGGTGGGAATTCCGAACCGGCGGTCACAGTCCGCGAGCCGCAGCCCCTCGAGAGGGGCGGCGGTTGACCTGGTGGAACTCCAGGACCGACGGTGAAAGTCCGGAGGAGAGGCAGCACGAGCGTCGCGCATCACCGCGCGATGCTGAGCGACGGTGCCCGCGCACCGTCGATCGAGACCCCGGAGTTCGGCGACGAACGGAAGAACCGGGAATGACGATCGACTACGAGCACGCGATGCGCCGGGCGCTGGCGCTCGCCGAGCGCGGGCCCGCCCGCGGACCCAACCCGCGCGTGGGCTGCGTGATCCTCGCGCCCGACGGCACCGTCCTCGGCGAGGGCTGGCACCACGGAGCCGGCACCGCGCACGCCGAGGTCGACGCCCTGTCGCACGTCGCGCCGGGCGCCGCCGAGGGAGCGACGGCCGTCGTCTCGCTCGAGCCGTGCGACCACACCGGGCGCACGGGCCCCTGCAGCCGCGCCCTGATCGAGGCGGGCGTCTCCCGCGTCGTCTACGCCGTGCCGGACCCGGGCGAGCGCTCGGCCGGCGGCGGTCGCACCCTCCGCGAGGCCGGCGTCGAGGTGATCGAGGGCGTGCTCGCCGAGGAGGGAGAGCAGTTCCTCCACCCGTGGCTCACCGCGACCCGCCTGCACCGCCCCTTCGTCACGCTCAAGTGGGCCTCGACCCTCGACGGCCGCACCGCGGCGGCGGACGGCAGCAGCCGCTGGATCACCGGAGCGGCGTCCCGTCAGCGCGTGCACGAGCAGCGTGCCGCGCACGACGCGATCCTCGTCGGCACCGGGACCGTCCTCGCCGACGATCCCGCGCTCACCGCCCGCGGCGACGGAGGCGAGCTCCTCGCCCACCAGCCGGTGCCCGTCGTCGTCGGCACGCGCCCTGTGCCGCCGGGCGCCCGCCTGCACGAGCACCCCCGCGCCGTCGTGGTCGAGCGCACCCGCGACCTCGCCGCGGTCCTCGCGCACCTCTACTCCGCCGAGATCCGCAGCGTCTACGTCGAGGCCGGACCGACCCTCGCCTCCGCGCTCGTCGCCGCCGGACTGGTCGACGAGTACCTCGTGTTCCTCGCGCCCGCGCTCCTCGGCGGCCCCCGCCTCGCGCTCGGCGACCTCGGCGTGGAGAGCATCGGCGGGGCCCGGCGCCTCTCCCTCCGCTCGGTCGAGATCCTCGGCGACGACCTCCTCGTGACCGCGCGCCCCGACGTCCTCCCCGCGGGCGGTGCCGGCACCCCGGCCCGCCTCCCCCACGCCCTGCAGATGGAGACCCACTGATGTTCACCGGAATCATCGAGGAGAAGGGCGTCGTGACCGCCGTCGAGGCGGGCGCCGACGCGATCCGCCTCAGCATCCGCGGGCCGCTCGCCGTCGAGGGCGTGCGGCACGGCGATTCGATCGCGGTCTCGGGCGTCTGCCTCACCGTCGTCGAGCACACCGACCAGGGCTTCACCGCCGACGTCATGGCGCAGACCCTGCGGATGTCGACCCTCGACGGCGTGGGCGTCGGCGACCCCGTGAACCTCGAGCGCGCCGCGCTGGTCGGCGACCGGCTCGGCGGCCACATCGTCCAGGGCCACATCGACGGCACGGCGACGCTGCTCGCCATCGCACCTGGCGAGGCCTGGCGGGTGCTGCGGTTCTCGCTGCCGACCGGCATCGCTCCGCTCGTCGTCGACAAGGGCTCGATCGCGGTGGACGGCGTCTCGCTGACCGTCTCGGCGATCAGCCCCGCCGCCGAGCCGGAGCAGTGGTTCGAGGTCTCGCTGATCCCCGAGACGCTCGCCGTCACCACGCTGGGCGCGCGCGCGATCGGCGATCAGGTCAACATCGAGACCGACGTCCTGGCCCGCCACGTCGAGCGGATGCTCGCGCTGCGCTCGATCGCGGAGGCCCGCTCATGAGCCTCGCCACCATCCCCGAGGCCGTCGAGGCACTGCGCGCCGGGCGCCCGATCATCGTCGCGGACGACGAGGGCCGCGAGAACGAGGGCGACGTCATCGTCTCGGCCCAGCTCGCCAGCCAGGAGACGATCGCCTGGATGGTCCGCCACTCCTCCGGGTTCATCTGCGCGCCGATGACCAACGAGATCGCCGACCGCCTCGCCCTGCCGCTGATGGTGGTCGAGAACGAGGACCCGCGCGGCACCGCCTACACGCTCTCCGTCGACGCGGCCGACCGGCTCTCCACCGGCATCAGCGCCTCCGACCGCGCGCACACCCTCCGCGTGCTGGCCGACCCCGAGGCGACCCCCTCCCGCCTGAACCGCCCCGGCCACATCCTGCCGCTGCGCGCCGTCGACGGCGGCGTGCGCGAGCGCGACGGGCACACGGAGGCGGCCGTCGACCTGATGAAGCTCGCCGGCCTGTACCCCGTGGGCGCGATCTCCGAGATCGTCGCCGAGGACGGCGAGATGATGCGGCTGCCCGGCCTGATCGCCTTGGGCGAGCGCGAGGGCGTGCCGGTGACCACGGTCGCGGCCCTCATCGCGTACCTGCAGGAGTTCCACTGCGACGCGGAGGTGCCCGTCACGGTCGCGGTCCCGGAGAGCGCCCGGGTGAGCTTCGAGGTCGAGACCACGGTGCCGACCACCCACGGCCCGTTCCGCATCCGCGCCTACCGCGACCGGCAGACCGGAGCGGATCACGTCGCGATCCTCGCGGGAGAGGTCGCCGCGGGGCGGCCCGCCCTGGTGCGCGTGCACTCCGAGTGCCTGACCGGCGAGGCGTTCGGCTCGCTGAAGTGCGAGTGCGGGCCCCAGCTCGACGCCGCCCTCGACACGATCCAGCGAGACGGCGGCGTCGTCGTCTACCTCCGCGGTCACGAGGGCCGGGGCATCGGCCTGATCAACAAGCTGCGCGCCTACCGCCTGCAGGAGGACGGCCTCGACACCCTCGACGCGAACCTCGCCCTCGGGCTCCCCGCCGACGCGCGGGACTACGGAGCGGCGGTCGGGATCCTCGAGGACCTCGGCCTCACCGAGGTGCGCCTGCTCACCAACAACCCCGAGAAGGTCCGCCAGCTCACCGACCGCGGCATCGTCGTCGCCGAGCGCGTGCCGCTCGTCGTCGGAGTCGGCGCCTTCAACGAGGGCTACCTCGAGACCAAGCGCGACCGCATGGGCCACACCCTCGACAGCGTCCTCGACCACGACCCCCTCGACGCCGGGATCTCCGGCCTCGCCCTCGACGCCGGGATCGCCGGCGCCACCACGAAGGAGTAGCAATGGCCGGTAGCGGCGCCCCCACCACCTCCCCTCTCGACGGCTCGGGACTGCGCGTCGTCGTCATCGCGGGCACCTGGCACGAGCAGATCAGCGACGGCCTGATCGCCGGAGCGGGCCGAGCCCTCGACGAGGCCGGAGCGTCCTGGTCGCTCGTGCGCGTGCCCGGCTCGTTCGAGCTGCCCGTCGCCTCGAAGGCGGCCCTGGAGGCGGGGGCCGACGCGGTCGTCGCCCTCGGCGTGATCATCCGCGGCGGCACCCCGCACTTCGAGTACGTCTCGGACGCCGCCACCTCCGGGCTCACCACCGTCTCGATCCTGACGGGCAAGCCGGTCGGCTTCGGCGTGCTCACCCTCGACACCGAGCAGCAGGGCATCGATCGCGCGGGCCTTCCCGGCTCGAAGGAGGACAAGGGGCGCGAGGCGGCCGAGGCGGCGGTCTCGACCGCTCTGCTCCTCCGCTCGCTCCGCAGCTGAAGCACTGCGGGCGGCCCCCGTCCTGGGGCCGCCCGCACACGAACCTGGGAGAACACGGAGTAAAGTGGTCGGGTCGTCACGAGCGACCCTCTCTCCTCCCCCTCGCCTCAGCGGCCCGCGACGCCCGATCGACGCCCCGCCGCGCCGGCTCGGGGGGAGCCGCCGTCCACACGGAGCCCCTCCCTCATGTCTTCTCCCGCCGTCTCCGACGCGCCAGCAGCCGCCCCGCAGAACTCCCGCGGCCGCGTCATCCTCGCCAGCCTCATCGGCACGTCGATCGAGTTCTACGACTTCTACGCCTACGCGACCGCCGCCGTCCTGGTCTTCCCGTCGCTCTTCTTCGTCAACGAGGACCCGGCCACGGCCCTCCTCGCCTCCTTCGCCGTCTTCGGCGTCGCGTTCATCGCGCGCCCGATCGGGTCGATCATCTTCGGCCACTTCGGCGACCGCGTCGGCCGCAAGGGCACCCTCGTCGCCTCACTGCTCACCATGGGCGTCGCGACCTTCCTGATCGGCTGCCTGCCCACCGCGCTCACGCCCGGCTGGGAGTTCCTCGCTCCGTTCCTGCTCGTGGTGATGCGCTTCTGCCAGGGCCTCGGCCTCGGCGGCGAGTGGTCCGGAGCCGCGCTGCTCGCGACCGAGAACGCACCGGCCGGCAAGCGCGCCATCTACGGCACCTTCCCGCAGCTGGGCGCACCGATCGGCTTCATCGTCGCCAACGTCCTGTTCCTGGTGCTCGCGAGCACGATGAGCGACGAGACGTTCGCGGCCTGGGGCTGGCGCGTGCCGTTCCTGGCGAGCGCCGTGCTCGTGATCATCGGGCTCTACGTGCGGTTCAAGCTCGTCGAGACGCCCGCGTTCCAGAAGGTCGTCGAGAAGGGCGAGGTCGCCAAGCTGCCCCTCGCCCGCGTCTTCGTCACCAGCTGGCGCCCGCTCATCCTGGGCACCTTCATCATGCTGGCGACCTACGTGCTCTTCTACCTGATGACCACGTTCACGCTGACCTACGGCACCTCACCCGTCGACGGCGCGGTTCCGGGCCTCGGCTACACGCGCAACGACTTCCTCGTCATGCTGATCGTCGGCGTGGTGTTCTTCGGGATCTTCACGCTCGTCTCCGGCCCGCTCGCGGAGCGCTTCGGCCGCCGGCGGACGCTGCTCGTGGTGACCGCGGCGATCCTCGTGTTCGGCCTGCTCTTCGTGCCCCTGTTCAGCGCCGGCTTCGCGGGCGTCATGGCGGTCCTGATCCTCGGCTTCACGCTGATGGGCCTGACCTTCGGCCCGATGGGCGCCGTCCTCCCCGAGCTGTTCCCGACCAACGTCCGGTACACCGGCTCGGCGATGGCGTACAACCTCGCATCGATCCTCGGAGCCGCCCTCGCGCCGATCATCGCGGTCGCGCTCTGGAGGGCGGCGGGCGGCAGCACCGTGCTGGTCGGCCTCTACCTCAGCGCCGCGGCGGTGCTGACGCTGATCGCACTCCTGCTCTCCAAGGAGACGAAGAACGCGTCGTACCACGACAACGTGTCGTAGGACTCCCTGCAGAGGACGGCCCGTCGGGATCCCCCGGCGGGCCGTTCGCGTCTCCGCTGCCTCCCTGAGCACCGGGCCCGCCCTCTGGCGGCCTGCTCGCAGCGACGACGGGGCAGAATGGACGGCGATGAGCACCACCACCTCCCGGCGCGGCGGACGACGACCCTCCCGCGACGACGGACCCCGCGCCTCCTTCTCGCAGCTCGTGCCCTACCTGCTCGAGCACCGCGGCATCCTCTCGGTCGTCGTGGTCCTCAGCCTGTTCGGAGCGGCGGCGAGCCTCGGCCAGCCCCTGCTCGTCGGCCAGGTCATCACCCGGGTCCAGTCCGGTCTCGATCTCGGCCCGCTCGTGTGGGCCCTCGTCGGCCTGGTCGTGGCCTCCGGGCTCATCTCGGGCTTCGCGCACTACCTGCTCCAGCGCACCGGCGAGGGGATCGTGCTCTCGAGCCGCCGCCGCCTCGTCGCGCGGCTGCTGCGCCTCCCCATCCGGGAGTTCGACGCGCGCCGCACCGGCGACCTCGTCTCGCGCGTCGGCTCCGACTCCACGCTCCTGCGCGCGGTGCTGACCCAGGGGCTCGTCGACTCGATCGCGGGCTCCCTCGTCTTCGTCGGCGCGATCATCGCGATGGCCGTCATCGACTGGGTGCTGCTGCTGATCATCGTGGCGGTGGTGGCGGTGGCCCTCGGGCTCGCGCTGACCCTCGGCCGCGGCATCCGCACCGCCAGCCGCAAGGCCCAGGAGAAGGTCGGCGATCTGGCCGCGGCCGTCGAGCGCGCCATCAGCGCCGTCCGGACGATCCGCGCGGCCGGAGCCACCGATCGCGAGATCGCGGTCGTCGACCAGCACGCGACGGAGGCGTACCGCCTCGGGATCCGCGTCGCGCACGTCTCAGCCCTCGTGGTGCCGGTGGCGGGGATCGCCATGCAGGTCGCCTTCCTCGCCGTCCTCGGCGTCGGCGGCTACCGCGTCGCGTCCGGCGCGATCGACATCGCCCAGCTGGTCTCGTTCATCCTCTTCCTCTTCATGATGGTGATGCCGCTCGGCAACTTCATCGGTGCCATCACCTCGGTGAACTCGGCGCTGGGCGCCCTCGGCCGCATCCAGGAGATCATCGACCTGCCGATCGAGGGCGACGGCGACGCCTCCGCGGGCGGCCTCGGCGCCGGCGTGGCGGAGGAGGCCATCTCCTTCGAGGACGTCGTGTTCTCCTACGAGGAGGGCGCCGTGCCCGACGCGGCGGCCGTAGCGGACGAGCGCGACCGCACCGTCCTGCGCGGCGTCTCCTTCACCGTGCCGCGCGGCAAGCGCACCGCCCTGGTCGGACCGTCGGGAGCGGGCAAGAGCACGATCCTCGCCCTCATCGAGCGGTTCTACGACCCGGAGGCCGGCGTCGTCCGACTCGGCGGCGTCGACATCACGGCCATCGACCGCGACGCGCTCCGCGCGCAGATCGGCTACGTCGAGCAGGACGCCCCCGTCCTGGCCGGCACCATCCGCGAGAACCTCGTCCTCGGCCGCCCCGACGCCGACGACGCCGACTGCCTCCGGGTGCTCGAGGCGGTGAACCTGACCGACGTGCTCGAGCGCAACCCGCTCGGCCTGCACGCGCCGGTGGGTGAGAGCGGAGTGATGCTCTCGGGCGGCGAGCGTCAGCGCCTCGCGATCGGCCGCGCGCTCCTGGCGGCCCCGCCGATCCTGCTGCTGGACGAGTCCACGTCGAGCCTCGACGGCCTCAACGAGCAGCGCCTGCGCCTGGCGATCGACGCGGTCGCCGAGAACCGGACCCTGCTGGTGATCGCGCACCGCCTGTCGACGGTGGTCGACTCCGACCGCATCGTCGTGCTGCAGAAGGGCGAGGTCGTGGGAGTCGGCACCCACTCCGAGCTCGTCGAGTCGACGCCGCTGTACCGGGACCTCGCCAAGCACCAGCTGCTCGTCTGACGGACGCCGCAGCGGCGTCTCGAGAATGCCGCCGCCTCATGCCGGTCGACCAGCCGAGCAGCGACGTGTCGAGACGCCCGCACGTCTCGAACGCAGCCTGCGCCGACTCGTCCCTCAGCGCGGCGGCAGCCGCAGAGCCCCGTCGAGCCGGATGGTCTCGCCGTTGATCATGGGGTTCTCGACGATGTGCCGCACCAGGGCCGCGAACTCCTCGGGGCGTCCGAGTCGGGCCGGATGCGGCGTCGCCGAGCCGAGCGCCTCGCGGGCCTTGTCCGGCAGCCCGGCGAGCAGGGGCGTGTCGAACGTGCCCGGTGCGATCGACACCACGCGCACGAGCCGGGCAGCGAGCTCGCGCGCGAGCGGCAGGGTCATCGCCGCCACGGCTCCCTTCGACGCGGCGTAGGCCGCCTGTCCGATCTGCCCCTCGAAGGCGGCGACGGAGGCGGTCGTGACCAGGACTCCCCGCTCCCCGTCGACCGGCTCCCGCTCGGCGATCGACGCCGCGGCGAGGCGCAGCACGTTGAGCGTCCCGGTCGTGTTGATCCGCAGCACCCGCTCGAACTGCTCGAGCGGCAGCGGCCCGTCGCGTCCGAGCAGCCGCCCGGGTGTGGCCACGCCCGCACAGCTCACGGCGACGCGCAGCTCCCCCGCCGCCTCCACGGCGCTCGAGACGGCGTCCGGATCGAGGACGTCCCCGGCGATCAGCTGCACGGAGGCGGGCAGACGCGCGGCCTCCACCGCGTGCGGCAGATCGAGCACGACTACGTGCGCTCCTGCGGCGTCGAGCGCCGTCGCCGTCGCGGCTCCCAGTCCGGACGCTCCCCCCGCGATCAGCGCGGACGTCCCCTCGAGTCGCACGGTCAACCCGCCGGAGCGGGGGTGGAGTCGGCGTCGGGATCGTCGGTCGGCTCGCTGCCGGGCTCCCCCGTCGGATCACTGCTCGGCTCTCCGGACGCGAGCGCCTGCGCCGAGCAGTCGGTCAGGGTGGCGTCGTAGGCGTCCCGGGCGCGCTGCGCCGCCAGGCGGACCTCCTCCTCTGCGAGCGGGCTCGCGAGCGGCGGCCGGTCACTCAGGCCGTAGCGGGCGAGGCAGTCGCTGATCAGGCGGGTCATGCGCGCGCCGCTCTCGGGATCGGCTGTGCCGGTGGGCGCCGGGGCAGCGGTCGCGACGGAGCCCGAGTCGCGCACGGACCCGTCCGGCACCTCCGCGGCGGGACCGGAGCAGGCGGTGAGGCTCAGTGCGAGCGCGACTCCGACGAGCAGCGCGACGGGCGGGCGGAGCGTCGTGCGCAGGAGCATGGACGACCTCGTTCGTGACGGCTGCGGGCAGGAGTGCGGCCACGGTAGCGCAGTCGATGCTTCCGGCGAGCGCTGGGCGCGCTCTCACGCCCCAGTGGCACCCCCAACGGGGCACAGGCGCACCTCTCAGGAGGGCTCGGCGAGTGCCCACATCGCGACCGCCGACGCCGCAGCGACGTTGAGCGAGTCGATCCCGTGCCGCATCGGGATCTGGACGGCGACATCGGCGGCGGCGAGCGCGTCGGCGGTGAGACCCTGCCCCTCGGTGCCGAGCACGAGGGCGACGCGCTCCGGAGCGCGGGCGGCGAAGTCCCGCAGGGGTACCGCCTCCGGGGTCAGAGCCATCGCCGCGATCGTGAAGCCCGCGCCGTGCAGGAGCCGCTGCGTCGACGGCCAGTCGCCGACGCGCGTCCAGGGCACCTGGAGGACCGTTCCCATGCTCACGCGGATGGCGCGGCGGTAGTACGGATCGGAGCAGCGCGGCGTCACCAGCACCGCATCGGCTCCGATGGCCCCGACGGAGCGGAAGATCGCGCCGACGTTGGTCGGGTCGACCACGTCCTCGAGCACGACGACGCGGCGTGCTCCCGCGAGCAGGCCGGCCGGGTCGGGCAGCACGGGCCGGTCCATCGCCGCGATCAGGCCGCGGTGCAGGGTGTACCCGGTGAGCTCGGCCAGGAGCTCACCCGGGCCTGTGAAGACGGGGACGTCGAAGCGGCCGACCAGGCGCTCGGCCTCGCCGGCCGACCCGCCGAGGGCGAGCACCGAGCGCGGCCGGTGCCCGGCGGCGATCGCGCGCTCGAGCACGAGCGCCGACTCCGCGATGTACAGGCCGTGCGGACCGCGAGCGTTCTTCAGCGCGACGTCGGTCGCGTGCGCGTAGTCGCGCAGCCGCGGGTCGTCGAGCGCGGTGACCTCGATCCGCTCCACCGGATCAGGCGAAGGGGTCGGGGGTGAGCGTGTACTTGGTGCTCAGGTACTCGTGGATCCCCTCGAGTCCGCCCTCGCGGCCGAGGCCCGACTGCTTCACCCCGCCGAAGGGCGCCGCCGCGTTCGACACCACGCCGACGTTGAGGCCCATCATCCCGGTGGCGAGCCGCTCGATCATCCGCTGACCGCGGGCGAGATCGCGCGTGAAGACGTAGGACACCAGTCCGTACTCGGTGTCGTTGGCGAGCGCGACGGCGTCGTCCTCGTCGGTGAACGGCACGATCGCGAGGACCGGGCCGAAGATCTCGGTGCGCAGGATCTCGCTCTCCCGGTCGACCCCCGCGAGCACGGTCGGCCGGTAGAAGTGGCCGGCCCCCTCGATCCGATCGCCGCCGGTGAGCAGGCGCGCGCCGCGGGAGATTGCGTCCTCCACCAGCGCGGACGCCTTCTCGACCGCGCGCTCGTCGATCAGCGGGCCGATGGTCACTCCGTCCTCGGTGCCGCGGCCGACGCGCAGAGCGCGCACGCGCTCCACGATCCGCGCCGCGAACTCCTCGGCGATCGACTCGTGCACGAAGAAGCGGTTGGCGGCCGTGCAGGCCTGGCCGATGTTGCGGAACTTCGCGAGCATCGCGCCCTCGACCGCCCGGTCGAGGTCGGCGTCCTCGAACACGACGAAGGGCGCGTTGCCGCCCAGCTCCATCGAGGTCCGCAGCACGTTCTCGGAGGCCTGCTTCAGCAGCGTGCGCCCGACGGGAGTGGAGCCGGTGAAGGACACCTTCCGCAGGCGGGGATCCGACAGGATCGGAGCCGACACGGCTCCCGCCGAGGACGTGGTGACCACGTTGAGCACGCCGTCGGGGAGCCCCGCCTCGGCGAGCAGCGCCGCGAAGGCGAGCGTGGTGAGCGGAGTGAGCTCGGCCGGCTTCACGACGACGGTGCAGCCCGCCGCCAGCGCCGGAGCGATCTTCCGCGTCGCCATCGCGAGCGGGAAGTTCCAGGGGGTGATCAGGTAGCAGGGGCCCACCGGGTGCTGCGAGACGATCATCCGGCCGCTGCCCTCGGGCGAGACGCCGTAGCGTCCGCTGATGCGCACCGCCTCCTCGCTGAACCAGCGGAGGAACTCGCCGCCATACACGACCTCGCCCCTCGCCTCCGCGACCGGCTTGCCCATCTCGAGCGCCATCAGGAGCGCGAACTCCTCGGTGCGCTCCTGCAGGAGGTCGAACGCCCGCCGGAGGATCTCGCCCCGCTTGCGCGGCGCCGTCGCGGCCCACGACGGACCGGCGGCGACGGCGGCGTCCAGCGCCCGGACCCCGTCCTCCGGAGTCGCGTCGGCGATCGAGACCAGGACCGCTCCGGTGGCCGGGTCCTCGACGTCGATCGAGCCGCCGCCGGAGGCGTCCACCCACTCACCGTCGATCAGCAGCTGCGTGGGGATGCGGGCGAGCAGAGCGGTCTCGGCTGCGCGGGACGCGACGGAATCAGTCACAGGAGGGAACCACTTCTTCGGATCGGAGCGCGCAGACCGCGCCGGGAGGAGCTTCTCGTCCTCCCAGTGTAGGACGAGCGATCGCTCCGGGGGCGGGGTCGCCGGGAGCCGCGAGGACCTGCGCCGCCCTGAGCCCTGTGGAGGGACGAGCGCTCAGACGGACCGCTCGACGCGGATTCCCGCCTCCGTGAGCTCGCGCAGCGCCGCGGCACTCGCCTCCTCGGAGACGCCCGCGACCAGGTCCTCGAGCACGCGGACCTCGAGCCCCGCCCGTCGCGCGTCGAGTGCCGAGGCGCGCACGCAGTGGTCGGTCGCGAGTCCCACGACGTCGAGCGCGGTGACGCCCCGCTCCGCGAGCACGGCGCCGAGCTCCTCGCCCGCCTCCGTCGTGCCCTCGAAGGCCGAGTAGGAGGGACGGCCCTGTCCCTTGAGGATCTGCACGTCGATCCGAGCGGTGTCCAGGGCCGGGTGGAACCGCGCGCCGTCCGTGCCGGCGACGCAGTGGACGGGCCAGCTGTCGACGAAGTCCGGCTCCACCGCGAAGTGGCCGCCGTTGTCGGAGTCGCCCTCGTGCCAGTCGCGGGAGGCCAGCACCGCGGAGTAGCGGTCGGCGTGCGCCGCCAGATGCGCGGTGATTCCCTGGGCGACGGCCGCGCCGCCTGTGACGGCGAGCGCGCCGCCCTCGGTGAAGTCGTTCTGCACGTCGACGATCAGGAGTGCGGTGGTCATCGTGGGCCTTCCGGGAGGAGGTGGCGAGGAGGAGCGGGAGGTCGACCCGCCCGCGTCAGGAATCGGAGAGCGAGGATCCGCAGCGGTAGACACCCGTCACGAGAGTGTCGATCGCGGTCTTCGCCGAGTCGGAGACGTCGCCGAGAGCGTAGACCGCGAAGGTCAGCTCGGTGCCGTCCGCCGCGGCGACCACGCCGGCCAGGGTGTATCCGGTGTCGATCCAGCCCGTCTTCGCCCGCACCGCGCCGTCGGCCGCGGCGTTGTCGCCGGCGAAGCGGTCGGAGTAGGAGAGCGAGCCCGTCCGTCCCGACACCGGCAGGCCGTCCAGGAGGATCCCCAGCTGCCCCTCGCGGGCCTGCACCTTCCGGAGCAGCTCGGTGAAGTACGCCGGCGCGACCGCGTTGTCGTCGCTCAGGCCGGAGCCGTCGACGATCGCGATCCCGGACGTGTCGACGCCGTAACCGGCGAGCCCCTGCAGCACACCGGCCTGCTCGGCAGCGAAGTCGCTGCCCGCGCCGGTGCGGATCGCGACGAGTCGCGCGAGCATCTCAGCGATCGCATTGTCGGAGACGAGCAGCATCTGCTGCACGAGCGTGCCGACCGGGGCGGACTCCACCGTGCCGAGAACCGCGGCGCCCGCGGGAGCGGTCCCCGTGGAGACCACGGGCGAGCCGTCCAGCTCGTCGGCGAACGCCTCGCCGGCCCGGCCGACCGGATCCGTGCCGCGCTCGGAGGTCGAGGCCGTGGGGTCCTCGCGATCGCCGTCCACCTGGAGCGCCGTGATCTCGGGCATGTAGCCGTCGACCTGCTCCTTGCGGTTCCAGCTCGGCTGCCAGGTCTCGCCCGAGTAGAGGGAGGAGTCGAGCACCAGCGACGTGATCGGCGTCCCGTCGGTGGAGGGGTCCGCCTCCCAGGCGCTCTCGACCTGCGCCGCGAGGTCGTCGAGGTGGGCCGCTCCGGCGTAGGTCGACTCCCGGCCGGTCGGGAGCCGGGTCAGGGTGAGGTCTCCCCCGCCGACGAGGACGACGCTTCCGGGTTCGCTCCCCCGGACCACGGTGGTGGCGATCCGCGTGTCCGGGCCGAGGACCGCGAGCGCCGACGCGGCCGTCAGGATCTTGAGGGCGGAGGCGGTGCGGGACGCGGTCCCGCCCCCGCGGTCGAACAGGACCTCGCCCGTCGCGGCGTCGACCACACGCGCCTGCATCGAGCCGAGGCGCGGGTCGGCGGCGAGCCCCGCCACCGAGCAGGTGCGGAGCGCCTCGGCCGCCGCTTCGGCGGTGGGCCGCGCCGTGGCCGTCGGCGTCGGGGTGGGAGTCGCGGTGGCGGTCGGGGTCGAGGCGACGGGCAGCGCCCCGGGCTCCGCGGCGCTGCCGAGAGCCGTCCCCACGCCGAAGGCACCGCCACCGAGCACGGCGGCCACGAGCACCGCGGCGACCACGAGAGTGCGGCGACGGCGGGGAGGAGGCGTGTCGGTCATCCGCAACAGGGTAGCGACGCGAGTTCGACGGGACCTGGACGCCGCGGACCCGGCCGGGAACTCACGGATCCGGCCTGGACGTCGAGGATGACGGGAGAGGGAGCCGCCTGTGGGAATCGAACCCACGACCTTCTCATTACGAGTGAGACGCTCTGCCGACTGAGCTAAGGCGGCGTGCACGCGGGGCCTGAGCCCCGGACACGATTACACAGCATAGCCTGCTCGCGCCCCCGGGCGTGAATCAGGACGGCGCGGTCGACCAGAGGCCCCGCGACGGCGGCCGCGACCGCTGCGCTCGGCTCAGGCGAGCGCGCCGCGGAGCTCCTCGAAGGAGCGGGCGATGCGTCCGGGCAGGGCCTCCCGGCCGTCGTGATCGACCCAGGCCGCCCAGGCGTGGCGGACGGCGGCGAGCCCGAGGAGCGTCAGCATCCGCGCCCGGCTGCGCACCCGCTCCGCGTCGTCGTCCTCCTGGCCGAGACGCTCGGCGACGAGCCCCTCGACCGCGAGCTCGAACTCGCGCATCCCCGCGATCTTCAGACCGACCAGATGCGGGTGCTCGCGGAACAGCGCGCGGCGGAGGACGTGCAGCTCCCGGTCCTCCTCGAGGGGCTCCTCCATCGCGGCGACGAAGACGCGCTGCAGGTCCTCGAGCACGGCGCCCCGGCCGGCGACGAACGCCGCCGCCGTCTCGTCGGCGATGACCGGGAGCCCGCCGACCAGCGCGTCCTCCTTCGAGGCGAAGTAGTTGAAGAAGGTGCGCGTGGAGACGTCGGCGGCGCGCGAGACGTCCTCGATGGTCACGCGCTCCGGCCCGCGCTCGCTCGCCAGGCGGAGGACGGCGATCTCGATCGCCCTCCGCGTGGCCAGGCGCTTGCGCTCCCGGAGCCCGGGCTGCTGCTCGCGGGGCCGCTCCTGCTCGGTCAGCACTGCGGATCCACCTCCGGCACGGTGCCCTCGAGCAGGTACGCGTCGACCGCGTCGTTCACGCAGGACGTCGACTTGTTGTAGGCCGTGTGGCCCTCGCCGTCGTAGGTGACCAGGTGACCGGCGGAGAGCTCGCCCGCGAGCGCCTGCGCCCACACGTAGGGCGTCGCGGGATCGTTCGTGGTGCCCACGACCAGGATGGGCGCCGAGCCCTCCGCGGTGATCGGCTCGCGGGAGCCCTCGAAGGCCGCCGGCCACTCGCTGCAGAGGATGTCGCCGTAGGCCATGTAGCGGCCGATCGTCGGCGCGGCCTGCTCGAGAGCGGCCTCGTCGGCGCGCATCGAGGCGGTGTCGGCGTCGTAGGAGTAGTCGACGCAGTTGATCGCGAGGAACGCCTCGGTGGTGTTGTCCGCGTACCGGCCGTCCGCGTCGCGCCCGTTGTAGGCGTCCGCGTACTGGAACGCGACCGCGGGGTCGCCCCGGCGGACGTCGGCCAGCATCTCGCTCAGCGCTCCCCACGCCGTGGCGTCGTAGAGCGGGTAGACGATCGCGGTGAACAGCGTGCTCGCGCCGAGCTCACGGCCATCGGCGGCCCGGATCGGCGAGGCGTCCACGTCCTCGAGCATGCGCTTCAGCTGGGCCATCCCCGCGTCGACGGTGCCGGTGAACGGGCAGTCGTCCGAGCGGAGGCAGTCGGCGAGGTAGGCGCGCAGTGCGCTCTCGAACCCCTTCGCCTGCTCGCGCACCACGTCGAACGAGGTGGCCGCCGGATCGATCGCGCCGTCGAGGACGAGGCGGCCGACCCGGTCCGGGAACAGCCCGGCGTAGGTCGCTCCGAGGAACGTGCCGTAGGAGTAGCCGAGGTAGTGCAGCGTCTCGTCGCCGAGCGCCGCGCGCAGCACGTCGAGATCACGGGCGGCGCTCGGGGTGCCGACCTCGGGCAGCAGCGGCCCGCTGCGCTCCTCGCAGGCGGCGGCGAACGCGGCAGCGGTCGTGCGCTGCGCCTGGATCCACTCGTCGCTGCCCCGCTCCCCCGGCGTGATGTCGTAGAGGTAGGAGTCGAGGCCCGCGGCGTCGAGACAGGACACCGCGGTGGAGGCGCCCACCCCGCGCGGATCGAAGCCGACGACGTCGTACCGGGCGGCGAGCGCGGAGTCGACCGCGTAGTCGGCGCTGTCGTGGATGAACTCGACGCCCGACGCTCCCGGTCCGCCCGGGTTCACGAGCAGGGACCCGATCGCCGGGCCCTTCGTCGCGGGTCGGCGCACCAGAGCGATCGACGCGGTCTCCCCCGAGGGGTCGTCCCAGTCGAGCGGGACGGTCGCGTCGGTGCAGAGAGCGCCGTCGCCGCAGTCGTCCCAGACCAGCACCTGCGAGTAGTAGCGCTCCAGGGAGTCGTCGACGGTCTGCGGATAGGGGGTGGAGGTCCGGTCGACGCTCGGGCCGGGCGCGAAGCAGCCGGTCAGGAGGGACGCGGCCGCGACGAGCGCGAGGACGACGGCCGTCCGGCGCCCCCGCCTCACGCGGCCACCGGACGGCGCGCCGCGACGACGAGCAGCGCCTCGAGAGCGAGGACCGGGGAGACGTTCGCGTCGATCCGCTGCCGGGCTGTCGCGATCGCGTCGAGGACGGCGAGCGTGCGGTCGGGCGGAGTCGCGTCGGCGAGCGCGGTCATCTCGGTCCGGACCTCCTCGTTGATGACGCCGCCGGGCGCTCCGAGCTGGAGGCGCACGACGTCGCGGTAGAGGGAGAGCAGGTCGACGAGGATCCGGTCGAGACCGTCGCGGAGGCTCCGCGTCGCGCGTCGCTTCTGGTCCTCCTCGAGCGCCCGCAGCTGCGAGCGGAGCTGCGCGGGCACGGTGCCCCCGGGCTCGACGCCGAGCGAGCGCAGCGCCTGCTGCCGCTCGGCCTCGTCGCGCTCGAGGGTGATCGCCTTGGCGTCCTCGGTCGCGACCTCGATCATCCGAGCAGCGCCGAGCACCGCGTCCGAGACGCCGCGGAGGCGCAGGGCGATGCGGAGCGTCTCCTCGCGGCGCTCGCGCGCGTTCGCGTCGGTCGCCAGGCGGTGCGCCATCCCGATGTGGCTCTGAGCCTGGCGGGCGGCGCGCTCGGCGGTCTCGGGGTCGACCCCGTCGCGGCGCTCGAGGAGACCGGCGACGTCCTCGATGCTCGGCACGCGGAGCCGCACGGAGCGGACGCGGGAGCGGATGGTGGGGAGCAGATCGGCCTCGCTCGGGGCGCACAGGATCCAGACCGTGCGCTCCGGCGGCTCTTCGAGCGCCTTCAGCAGCACGTTGGACGTGCGCTCGCTCATCCGGTCGGCGTCCTCGATGACCATGACGCGGTAGCGCGACACCGAGGGCGAGTACTGCGAGCTGCTGACCAGCCGCCGCACCTCGTCGATCGAGATGATCACGCGCTCGGTCGTCAGCACGGCGAGGTCGGGATGGGAGCGGGCGGCGACCTGGCGGCAGTCGGGGCACTCCCCGCAGCCGCCGTGGCGGCAGAGCAGTGCGGAGGCGAACGCGTAGGCGAGGTTCGAGCGGCCGGACCCGGGAGGGCCGGTGATGAGCCAGGAGTGCGTCATCGACGACGACTCCCGGCCACGGTCGTCCCGGGGCGTCGAGGCGTCCTGCAGGGCGCCGATGGCGTGCTCCTGCCCGACGAGCTGGCTCCAGACGGTCATGCCACCAGGCTAACCGCGAGCACCGACAGCCGACGCGCCGTCGAGGAGGACGGCGACCCGCTCCCGCACCGCGGCCGCGATCTCCTCGACGGGGAGAGCGGCGTCCACGACGAGGAAGCGCTCGGCGTCCGTCTCGGCGATCGCCAGGAACGCCTCGCGCACGCGCCCGTGGAACTCCGCCTTCTCGGCCTCCAGCCGGTCGAAGCGTGTGCGGGCCGCGTCGAGCCGGCCCCGCGCGACGGCGGGGTCGAGGTCGAGCAGGACGGTGAGGTCTGGCCTCAGGTCGTGGGTGGCCCACTCCGAGAGCCGCCGGACCTCGACGGCGTCGAGGACCCGCCCGGCTCCCTGGTAGGCGACGGAGGAGTCGATGTAGCGGTCCTGCACGACGACCTCGCCGCGCTCGAGCGCCGGTCGCACGAGCGTCCCGATGTGCTGAGCGCGGTCCGCCGCGTAGAGCAGGGCCTCGGCCCGCGGATCGATCTCGCCGCGGTGGTGCAGAACGATCTCGCGGATCTGCAGGCCCACCTCGGTTCCTCCGGGCTCGCGGGTGCGGACGACGGTCTCGCCACGCGTGCCCAGCCACTCCTCGAGCAGCCGGGCCTGCGTGGTCTTGCCCGCGCCGTCCCCGCCCTCGAGGGTGACGAACAGCCCGGTCACGACTCCGTCGCGTCCGACGTCTCGGCGGCGGCCGCCGCAGCCGCGCGGCTCGCGGCGGTGGCGCGGGGCGCGGCGGGCTTCTTCGCTGCGGTCGTCTTCTTGGCGGCCGCCGTCGTCTTCGCCGCGGTCGTCTTGGCCGCGGTCGTCTTGGCCGCCGTGGTCTTGGCCGCCGTGGTCTTGGCCGCCGTGGTCTTGGCCGCCGTGGTCTTGGCCGCCGTCGTCTTCGCCGCGGGCTTCTTGGCCGGCGCGCGCTTGGCCGGAGCCTTCTTGGCCGGGCCCTTCGCACGCTTGTCGGCGAGCATCTGGACCGCCTGCTCGAAGTCGATCTCCTCGATCGTCAGGCCCTTGGAGATCGTGACGTTGGTCTCGCCGTCGGTCACGTAGGCGCCGAAGCGTCCGTCGCGGATCCGGATCGGCTTGCCGCTGACGGGGTCCGCCTCGAACTCCTTCAGGGCGCTCGACGCGCGTCGCGCCCCGTACTTCGGCTGGGCGAAGATCTCGAGCGCCGTCGGCAGGTCGACCTCGAAGATCTGGTCCTCGCTGGTGAGCGACCGGCTGTCGGTGCCCTTCTTGATGTACGGGCCGTATCGGCCGTTCTGAGCCGTGATCGGCTCGCCGCTCTCGGGGTCGTCACCGACCGTGCGCGGCAGGTCGAGCAGGCGCAGCGCCGTCGCCAGGTCGATCGACGCGACGTCCATCGACTTGAAGAGGGAGGAGGTGCGCGGCTTCACGACAGCGGGCTTCTTCGCGCCGCGCTTCGCGGGCGCGGGCTCGACGACCTCCCCGGTGGCGGGATCCGCCGCGGTCTCCGGCTCCGGATCGACCTCGGTCACGTAGGGGCCGAAGCGCCCGTCCTTGACGACGACGGTCTTGCCCGAGTCGGGGTTGCTTCCCAGCACGCGGTCGGTCTGCACCGGGGCGTCGACGAGCTCCTGCGCCTTGGCGGGCGTGAGCTCGTCGGGAGCCAGCTCGAGCGGCAGGTTGACGCGACGCGGCGTCTCCTGCCCCTCCTCCTGGGCCACCTCGAGGTAGGGGCCGTACTTGCCGATGCGCAGGGTGATGTCGTCAGTGATCCGGACGGAGTTGATGCTCTTCGCATCGATCTCGCCGAGGTTGTCCACGACGTGTCGGAGCCCGGGGTGCGTGCCTCCGCCGAAGTAGAAGCGGTTGAGCCAGGCGACGCGGTCCTCCTCGCCGCCGGCGATGCGGTCGAGGTCACCCTCCATCTCGGCGGTGAAGTCGTACTCCACCAGGTCGGAGAAGAAGTCCTCGAGCAGCCGGACCACCGAGAAGGCGATCCAGTTGGGCACGAGGGCGGTCCCACGCGGAGTGACGTAGCCGCGGTCGACGATGGTGGAGATGATCGACGCGTAGGTGGAGGGCCGGCCGATGCCGAGCTCCTCGAGCGCCTTGACCAGGCTCGCCTCCGTGTAGCGCGGGGGCGGCGAGGTCTCGTGGCCCTTGGCCTCGACCTCGGCGACGACCAGGCTCTGGCCGACCTCGAGCACCGGCAGCTTGGCGTCCTTCTCGTCGCGGGCGCCGTGACGCTCCTCGTCGCGCCCCTCCTCGTAGGCGAGGAGGAATCCGCGGAAGGTGATGACGGTTCCGGAGGCGGTGAACTCGGCGGTCTTCGCGACGTCGCCGGCCGGCTCGGCGAGCAGCGTCACGGTGGCGGTCGAGCCCTTGGCGTCGGCCATCTGCGAGGCGACGGTGCGCTTCCAGATGAGCTCGTAGAGGCGGAGGTCGTTGCCGCGGAGGGTGCCCGAGAGCTGGTCCGGGGTGCGGAAGGTCTCGCCCGCGGGCCGGATGGCCTCGTGCGCCTCCTGCGCGTTCTTGTTCTTGCCGGAGTACAGGCGGGGCTTGTCCGGGACGGTCTCGGCTCCGTAGAGGGACGCGGCCTGGGTGCGTGCGGCGTTCAGCGCCTGCTGCGAGAGCCCGGGCGAGTCGGTCCTCATGTAGGTGATGAAGCCGTTCTCGTAGAGCGACTGCGCGACGCTCATCGTCTGGCGCGCCGAGAAGCGGAGCTTGCGCGCCGCCTCCTGCTGGAGCGTGGACGTGGTGAACGGGGCGGCGGGGCGGCGCGAGTACGGCTTGGACTCGAGGTTCGAGACCCGGACCGTGGTGGCGGGGTCGCGAAGCGCCTCGGCGAGGGCACCGGCGGTGGACTCGTCGAGGACGGTGACGTCGCCCTTCAGCTGACCGCGGTCGTCGAAGTCGCGGCCGCTTCCGATCCGCTTGCCGTCGAGCCGAGCCAGGCGGGCGTCGAAGCCCGCCGCGGCGTCCGACTCGGGTGCGAGCACGGTGGCGAGGTCCCAGTAGCTCGCCGACACGAACGCCAGGCGCTCCCGCTCGCGGTCGACCACCAGGCGGGTCGCGGCCGATTGCACCCGACCGGCCGAGAGCCCGGGGCCGACCTTGCGCCACAGCACGGGCGAGATCTCGTAGCCGTAGAGGCGGTCGAGGATGCGGCGGGTCTCCTGGGCGTCGACCAGGGAGGTGTCGATGTCCCGGGTGTTGTCGCGCGCCTTCTGGATCGCGTCCTTCGTGATCTCGTGGAAGACCATGCGGTGCACGGGGACCTTGGGCTTGAGCTCCTCGAGGAGGTGCCACGCGATGGCCTCGCCCTCGCGGTCCTCATCAGTGGCGAGGTAGAGCTCGTCGGCGTTCTTCAGCGCGCGCTTGAGGTCGGCGACCGTCTTCTTCTTCTGGTCGGAGACGACGTAGTAGGGCTCGAAGCCGTTGTCGACGTCGACGGAGAACTTGCCCAGCGGGCCCTTCTTCAGCTCCGGGGGGAGGTTCTTCGGCTCGATGAGGTCGCGGATGTGCCCGACGGAGGCGAGCACCTCGTAGCCGTCGCCCAGGTACTGGGCGATGGTCTTGGCTTTCGCCGGCGACTCGACGATCACCAGCTTCTTCGTGCCGGACACAGTTCTCCTCGATTGGTGCTGTCGGGTCGGACGACCAGTGGTCCGACGTCCCCTGCTGCGGGGAGACGGTGCGCGGCGACGTGGTGCGGGGAACGGCGACGCGTCCCCATCGGCGGGGGCGCCCGACAGGCACACCATACACACTGACTCCGGACGTCCTGCCCCCTCCCGAGGACACGGGGACCTCGGGAGGACGCTGGACACGGCCTCGGAGCCGCCTGCCCGGCCTGCCGTCGGCGGGGGTGACGCGCGGCGCCGATCGGCGCATGATGAGGCATGGCAACGACGCACACCACCACGACCTCCGCCTACACGGCCAAGCTCCTCGACGGACCGCTGGAGGGCAAGACCCTCCGCCGGGGATACGGCGATGATCAGGCCCCCGCCGCACGCCTCGAGATCCCCGGGGCGAGGGCGGGCTCCCGCTACATCTACCTCCTCGCCGGCGGCCTCGAGCACGACGAGGGCGCGGGCGCCCTGCCGACCGCCGCCGCGTACCGGTACCAGCGACTCTCCTCCGACTGACGCGCTCCCGCGGCGTCGTCCGAACCTCGGTCCGGACGACGCCCGCTGCTGCCTCCGCCCTCAGGGCGGCGGGCCGGCCCTCGACCGCGCCGTGAGGGAGAGCGGACCCGCGGCGACGGCCGCCTCCGTTCTCGCGACGCCGCCGTCGACGTCGCAGAGGACGAGCTCGGCGCCGTTCGCGCGCGACACGGCGGCGGCACGTCCGCACGGATCCCCGGCCAGCAGGCCGGAGGCGACGTCGGCCGCCGCCAGGGACGAGGCGTCCGCGGCGGCGACCGCTCGCTGGTGCCCGACGACTCCTGCGCAGCCGGCGAGCACGGCGGCCGTCACCAGGATCGTGCCCGCGACGACTCCGATCGCCACGACCGCGGCCGAGCCCTCCTCCCGGTCGCGGACAGCCCCGGCGAGCCGGCGGATCATCCGCCCCCGCCCAGCGCGCAGGACCGGACCGAGACCGGGAGCGACACCGCCGGGAGCGGGCGCAGCCGGGCCGCCACGTCGACGCAGACCAGTCCGTCCTGCTCCCCCGCCGTGAGCGACGCCCCCGCCACCCGGGCGAGCGGCGCGAGGGGGTCGTCGCCCCGGGCCGCGGACCGGGCCGCGTCGGCGGCCGCGTCGACGAGCCGGACGTACTGCGCCGAGGCCGCCACCGACCCCAGGCACAGCGCCAGCACCGTGACCACCGCCGGGAGCACGAGCGCGAGCTCGGCAGTGGCCGAGCCCTCCTCCTGGACGAGCCGCCCGCGCAGCAGCGGAAGGCCTCTCATCCCGCCGCGGTGAGCGCGCGGGTCACCAGGTCGGTCAGGATGCTCCGCACCTCGTCGCCCTTGAGGATGACCACGAGCAGTCCGGCGAAGCCGACCGCGGCCATCGTCGCGATCGCGTACTCCGCCGTCGCCGATCCCTCCTCGTCGCCCAGAGCGCCGAGCCCTCCCCACCCGGGTCGGCGCCACTCGACGCGCCCCGCGGAGACGTCGACGCCCTTTCCTCCGCCGGACACCGCACCTCCGCCGCTCCTCGAGCCCCGGCTCGTTCCGGCCACATCACTTCCCGCATCCCTCCTCCTACCGAGTCCTCGACTCCGGGAGACTCCCCCGCCGCTGATCGCCGTGTCACTGCTCATGTGTCCTGCTCCGTTCCGCCCCGCTCCGTGCCCCTCCTTTGAGGATCGCGGACTCCCGATCCCGCCGATCGACCCTCCGGTGGATCCGTGGAGACGCCTCCCGATCCCGCCCCTGTGGAGGAGCGGTCGACCGAATCACGCCGTCACCGAGAACGTCGAGAGCAGCACCGAGACGACCATCGGAGCCACTCCGAGCAGCAGGAACGCCGGCAGCACGCAGACTCCGAGCGGCAGCATCAGGGTCACGCCGAGCCGAGCGGCTCGCTCCCGCGCCCCGGAGGACGCCCGTGCCCGGATCAGAGCCGCCTCACTCCGGAGCAGACGTCCGGCCGGCACACCCGCCGCCGCGGAGAGGGCGAGCACCGGGTCCGCGTCGGAGAGCACGCGCGCGCCCGAGTCGAGCCCGCACTCGGCGAGCGCCGCCACGACCCGGGCGCGCGACGACTCGATCGAGCCGCCACCGGCCAGCGCCACCGAGAGGAGGTCGAGCGCGAGCCCGGGCGCCGGATCGGCCGGGGCCGCGCTTCGGACGAGGCGCCGCGTCCACGCGTGCGCGGCCGCCATCAACCCGGCTCCCCCGACCAGGCAGACCGCACCGGGCACCGTCCCGAGGAGCACGCCGACCACGTCGAAGCCCAGCAGCGCCCCCAGACCCAGCGCCGCCAGCGGCAGCGCGCTCACGACCCTCCCGGTGGCGGAGGGACCGGCCAGAGCCACCTCGATGTCCCGGCGGGCGCGTGCCAGCTCGCGCAGGGACTCCGCCAGCTCGCCGAGAGCGGCGGCGACCGGCGCGCCGGAGTCGGCGGCCACCCGCCACGCGGCGGCCAGCGCCGCCCACGCGGTCGCCTCACCGGTGTCCGGCGCTCGCCGTCCCGCCCGCTTCCGCTCCGGGCCGCTCCGCCGCGAAGCCGGCGTCCCGCGCAGCAGCGCCTCCGTCACGTCGCCCCCGCGGCCGGCCTCCTCCGACACCGCCCGGAGCAGCCGCCGCCGCCGCGCGTCTCGAGGCGCTCGGGGTCCTCGCGGGGCTCGGGCCCGAGGCGATCGCCCGCCAGACGGTCAGCGCGATCGACC
>NZ_PSUC01000239.1:0-573 GCF_002931635.1 Rathayibacter sp. AY2B7
TCGCGAGGCAGGCGCGCCAGGACGTCAGAACGCGCCAGTGAACCGTGCCGTCGAGCCGTGCCAACGGCACCGCGGAACGTGCCACGCGCCTCCGAGTGCCCGCTGCGCGCCGTTTCGAGACGGCCTACGCTCCACCGGATGGACGAGGTGCGGGACGCGTACGGCGCGCGGTCGGAGGAGTACGCGGCGCTGCTCGGATCGGTCGACGCGGGGCCCGCGGCCGACCGCGAGCTGATCGGGTCGTGGGCCGACGGGCTGGAGGGCACGGTCGCCGATGTGGGCTGCGGGCCCGGGCACTGGACGGAGTTCCTCCAGCGCCGCGGAGCCGCCGCTATCGGCGTCGACCCGGCGCCGGAGTTCGTCGCTCTGGCGCGGGCGCGGTTCCCGGACGTCCCGTTCCGGCTCGGCTCGGCGCTCGAGCTCGACGTCGACGGCCTCGGGGGCGTTCTCGCGTGGTACTCGCTCATCCACCTGCCGCCGGCGGAGTTGCCCGGCGCGGTCGCGGCGCTCGCCGCGCACCTCCGACCGGGCGGAAGCCTGCTGATCGGCTTCTTCGAAGGGCCGCGCACGGAG
>NZ_PSUC01000027.1:0-32276 GCF_002931635.1 Rathayibacter sp. AY2B7
GCCGATGGTACTGCAGGGGGGACCCTGTGGGAGAGTAGGACACCGCCGGACACCATTCACGATGGCCACCCAGAAATGGGTGGCCATCGCTGTTTAACCGGTCGGTCTCTGTTCGAGGAGGAACAGGCCGGCTGGAGCGACGATGACCGTCGTCGCCCGACTCCGGAACGAGGAGCAGCGATGACTCAGCACGACCCGACACCCTCTCCGGAATCGAGGCCGCTCCAGAACGGCTTCGACGTCGTGGAGGAACACGTCCTGTCGGACGAGCTCCTCCGGATCGAGCAGGCTGCGCTCAACGAGAGGGCAACCGGATACGTCCAGCTGCAGGAGCAGCTGCGCATCCGACTCGAGAACGCGGACCGCGACCGATGACCGACGACTCGCGACTCGACTCGGCTCTCGCGGAACGGGGCATCGCCCGGTCCCGCACCCATGCCGCTCGGATGATCGCCGACGGTCTGGTGACGGTGGACGGCGTCCCTGCACTGAAGCCCTCGATCCGCGTCCGCGACGATCAGGACGTCGCGGTCGCCGGCCTCGACCACTACGTCAGCCGGGCCGCCCACAAGCTGCTCGCCGCCCTCGACACCTTCGCGACGGTGCGAGTCGCCGGCCGGAACGCTCTCGACGTCGGGGCGTCGACGGGGGGGTTCTCGCAGGTCCTGCTCGAGCGCGGCGCCGTCTCGGTGATCGCGCTCGACGTCGGGCACGCCCAGCTCGCTCCGCGGATCCGGTCCGACGATCGCGTCCACGTGGTGGAGGGGTTCAATGCGCGGGATCTCACCGCCGCCCGGCTCGCCGAAGCCGCCAGGACGGAGATCGTCCCGGACCTGGTCGTGTCCGACGTGTCCTTCATCTCCCTGCGGATGGTTCTGCCTCCCGTCGCCGCCTCCGTGGATCCGCTCGCCGACTTCGTGGTGCTGGTGAAGCCGCAGTTCGAGGTCGGCCGCTTGGGGGTGCGGGAGGGGATCGTCCGGGATCCGGAGCTGCGTCGCGAGGCCCTCTCGGACGTCCTGTGGTCGGCGTGGGACCTGGGGCTCGGCGTCGTCGGGCTGGCCGAGTCGCCACTCCCGGGGGGCGCTGGGAATCGCGAGTATCTGGCGCACCTCCACCGCGACCGCGGAACGATTCCGACAGAATGGAGGGACGCGGTCACCGCGCTCACCACCGGGTGACGCGATCGTGTCCGCCGCTGTCGACCGACCAGAAGGACACACCCTCGATGCAGTCCCCTCGTGACGAGCGCAACATCCTCGTCGTCGCCCACACCGGACGGACGGACTCCCTCGATGCGGCGGTCCTCGTCGTCGAGCGTCTCCGGAACTCCGGCGCCCACCCCGTCCTCTGCGCCGACGACAAGGGCGACATCGTCGCGGTCGCTCCGGATCTGAGCGACGTCGCCGTGCTCGGGTCCGACGTGCCGCTCGAGTCCATCGAGCTCGTGTTCGTGCTCGGCGGGGACGGGACCATCCTCCGCGCGGCGGAGATCGTCCGGTCCGGGACGGCCCCTCTGCTCGGCGTGAACCTCGGCCACGTCGGGTTCCTCGCCGAGAGTGAGCGGGACGATCTCGACGACGCCGTCGCCCGTGCGCTCGACGGCGACTACGCGGTCGAGGAGCGGATGACCCTGCAGGTGCGCGTCAAGATCGACGAGGCCGTCGTCTACGAGACGTGGGCGCTCAACGAGGCCACCGTCGAGAAGGGCAGTCGCGAGCGGATGCTCGAGGTCATGGTGGGCGTCGACGGACGTCCGCTGTCGAGCTTCGGCTGCGACGGCATCGTCGTGTCCACTCCGACCGGTTCCACCGCTTACGCCTTCTCCGGGGGCGGCCCCGTCGTGTGGCCGACCGTCGAGGCGATGCTCCTCGTTCCGCTCAGTGCCCATGCGCTCTTCGCGCGGCCCCTCGTCGTGGGCCCGTCGTCGAGCCTCGCCGTCGAGGTCAAGGAGAGGACCGACGGCGTCGGCGTCCTCTGGGCCGACGGCCGGCGCGCCTACGAGCTGCCGCCGGGAGCGCGCGTCGTCTACCGGCGCTCGCCCGTGCCCGTGCGCTTCGCACGCCTGCACGACGCCCCCTTCACCGATCGACTCGTGCACAAGTTCGGTCTCCCCATCCGCGGATGGCGGGGGTCGGCGGAGACGGAGTAAGGCCCGATGCTCGAAGAGCTGCAGATCCGCGACCTCGGAGTGATCGCCGAGGCGACGCTTCCGCTCGGACCGGGCTTCACCGCGGTCACCGGCGAGACCGGCGCCGGCAAGACGATGGTGGTCACGGCGCTCGGCCTCGTGCTGGGCGCGCGCTCGGACGCGTCCGCGGTGCGCTCGGGAGCGAAGCAGGCCTGGGTGTCGGGGCGCTGGCTGGTCCCCGAGCAGGGCCCGGTCGCCGAGCGCGTCCACGACGCCGGCGGCGATCTCGACGGCCCGGAGCTGCTCCTCGCGCGCTCGGTCTCGGCGGAGGGACGCGGACGAGCCGTCGTCGGCGGCCGGAGCGCACCGGTCAGCGTGCTGAGCGAGCTCGCCGATCAGCTGGTCGTCGTGCACGGGCAGTCGGACCAGATCCGCCTCCGCTCCGCCGCGGCGCAGCGCGAGGCGCTCGACCGGTTCGGCGGACCCGGTCTCGCCGACGCCCTCCGCGACTACGCGAGCGCCTTCGAGCGCTGGCGGGCCAACCGGGAGGAGCTCGACTCGCTCACCGAGGCCCGGGAGACGCGCGCCCGCGAAGCCGAACGGCTCCGCTCCGCCCTCGCCGAGATCGAGGTGGTCGCCCCCCAGCGCGGGGAGGACGTCGAGCTCGCGGCGCAGTCCGCCCGGCTCGGGAGCATCGAGCAGCTGCGGCTCGCCGCCGGCGAGGCCCGCGAGGCGATCTCGTCCGAGGAGCTGGACGGGCGGGACGCGCTCGGGCTCCTCGAGACGGCGCGGCGCGTGCTGGAGCGGGCGGCCGAGCACGACGCCGCGCTGCAGCCGACGGTCCAGACGCTCGGCGAGGCGGCGGTGCTCCTCGTCGACGCCGCCGGCGGGCTCTCCTCGTACCTGGCGGAGCTCGACCTCGACGGCGCGCACGACCTGGAGCTGATCGAGAACCGGCGGGCGGAGCTGTCTCTGCTCGCCCGCACCTACGGACCGACGCTGGACGACGTGCTCGACCTGGTGGACTCCTCCGGACTCCGCCTGCTCGAGCTCGACGGCGACGACGAGAGGATCGCGGCTCTCGAGGCCGACACCGCGGCCGACGCGGACCTCGTCGACCGCCTCGCGACCCGGCTGACCGAGCTGCGGACTGCGGCGGCCGCCGAGCTGGGGGAGCGGGTCAGCGACGAGCTCACCGCGCTGGCCATGGCGGATGCGCGCCTGCACGTGAAGGTGACGGCCGCGGGGGAGCCGAGCGTCCACGGGCGCGACTCCGTCGAGATGCTGCTCCAGCCGCACACCGGGGCCGCACCCCGGCCCCTCGCCCGCGGAGCCTCGGGCGGCGAGCTCTCGCGGGTGATGCTCGCGATCGAGGTCGTGGTCGCCGCCAACGACCCCGTTCCGACGTTCGTCTTCGACGAGGTCGACGCGGGGGTCGGCGGAGCAGCGGCGATCGAGATCGGCCGACGGCTCGCGCGGCTCGCCGAGACGTCGCAGGTCATCGTGGTGACCCACCTCGCGCAGGTCGCCGCATTCGCCACGAATCACCTCCGCGTCGAGAAGGGCTCGGACGGCGCGGTGACCTCGAGCGCCGTGACGCAGCTCGACTCCGAGGAGCGGGTGTCCGAGATGGCGCGCCTGCTCTCGGGGCTCACCGACTCCGCCAACGCTCTCGCTCATGCGCGGGAGCTCCTCGAATCGAGCCGGCGGGGCTGATAGCGAGCGGCCCGGGACGACATCGATCCGTCCCGGGCGGTCCGCCGCCGCCGTTCTGCTGTTACGGTGGAACCCCGTGGTGGACTTTACGAACGCGGGCCTTTCCTCTTCTTCTCCCTCGGATCCCGAGGGCTCCTCCGGGTCCTCGACCCGGAACGCTTCGACGGCCGGGCAGGACGCCCCCTCGAAGATCACGAAGCACATCTTCGTCACCGGCGGTGTCGTCTCCTCGCTCGGCAAAGGACTCACGGCCGCGAGCCTGGGCAACCTGCTGACCGCGCGCGGGCTGCGCGTCGTCATGCAGAAGCTCGACCCGTACCTCAACGTGGACCCGGGGACGATGAACCCGTTCCAGCACGGCGAGGTCTTCGTGACCGACGACGGCGCCGAGACCGACCTCGACATCGGCCACTACGAGCGCTTCCTCGACATCAACCTGAACCAGGCCGCGAACGTCACGACCGGCCAGATCTACTCGAGGGTCATCGCGCGCGAGCGCGCCGGCGAGTACCTCGGCGACACGGTCCAGGTCATCCCGCACATCACGGACGAGATCAAGCGGCGCATGCGCCTCCAGTCGGAGGACGACCCGCAGCCGGACGTCATCATCACCGAGATCGGCGGCACCGTCGGCGACATCGAGAGCCAGCCGTTCATCGAGTCGGCCCGCCAGGTCCGCCACGAGCTCGGCCGCCGCAACGTCTTCTTCGTGCACGTCTCGCTGGTGCCCTTCATGGGCGCCTCCGGCGAGCAGAAGACCAAGCCCACCCAGCACTCCGTCGCGGCGCTGCGCTCGATCGGCATCCAGCCGGACGCCCTGGTGCTGCGGAGCGACCGGCCCGTGTCGGAGTCGAACAAGCGCAAGATCGCGCTGATGTGCGACGTCGACGAGCAGGCCGTGGTCAACGCCAAGGACGTCGCGTCGATCTACGAGATCCCGCAGATGCTCAACGAGCAGGGCCTCGACGCCTACATCATCGACCAGCTGGGCCTCCCGGCCGGCGAGGTCGTCTGGGACGGCTGGTCGCGACTGCTCGAGGCCGTGCACGAGCCCAAGCACGAGGTCACCATCGGCCTGGTCGGGAAGTACATCGACCTGCCCGACGCCTACCTCTCCGTGACGGAGGCTCTGCGAGCCGGCGGATTCGCGCAGCAGACGAAGGTCGCCATCCGCTGGATCGCCTCCGACGGGCTCGAGGACCCCGAGGCTGCGGCCAAGGCGCTCTCCGAGCTCGACGGCATCTGCGTGCCCGGCGGCTTCGGCATCCGCGGCATCGAGGGCAAGCTCGGCGCGCTGCGCTTCGCGCGGGAGAACGGGATCCCGACGCTCGGGCTCTGCCTCGGCCTGCAGTGCATGGTCATCGAGTACGCCCGCAACGAGGCCGGCCTCGAGGGGGCCTCGTCGTCGGAGTTCGATCCGGAGACGGAGTTCCCCGTCATCGCGACGATGGCCGAGCAGGTCGAGATCCTCGCGTCCGGGGACATGGGCGGCACGATGCGCCTCGGCCTCTACACGGCCGAGCTCGCTGAGGGCTCGATCGTCGCCGAGGTGTACGGCGCACCTGAGGCTGCCGAGCGCCACCGTCACCGCTACGAGGTCAACAACCGCTACCGCGACCGGATCGCCGAGGCGGGGCTCTGGTTCTCGGGCCTCTCGCCCGACGGCCACCTCGTGGAGTACGTCGAGCTGCCCCGCGAGAAGCACCCCTACTACGTGGGCACGCAGGCGCACCCGGAGCTCCGCTCGCGCCCGAACGCCGCGCACCCGCTCTTCCGCGGCCTCGTGACCGCCGCCCTCGAGCGCCAGGAGGCCTCGCGCCTCTTCCCGGCATCGGAGGCGGGCGCCGATGAGTGAGCCGCTGTCGGACGAACTCGTCGAGCCGGAGGTCCTGACCAGTGAGCGCGTCTTCGACGGGATGGTCTGGGGCGTCCGCGCGGAGACGTTCCGCTACGGCGGCGGCGAGCTGCGCCGGGAGTTCCTCGATCACACGGGAGCCGTCGCGGTGCTGGCCCTCGACGACGAGGGCCGCGTCGCCCTGATCAAGCAGTACCGGCACCCGGTCCGCACCCGCGAGTGGGAGATCCCGGCCGGTCTGCTCGACGTGGAGGGGGAGGATCCTCTGGTCGCCGCTCAGCGGGAGCTGGGCGAGGAGACGGACCTGCAGGCCGAGCGCTGGGACCTGCTCTCGGAGTTCGCCACCTCGCCGGGCGGCAGCGACGAGGTCATCCGGATCTACCTGGCCCGCGGGCTCTCGTCCACCGGCTCCGCCTTCGACCGCGAGGCGGAGGAGGCCGACATGGAGCTGCGGTGGGTGCCGCTGGACGAGGCGGTCGAGGCGGTCCTCGCCCGCCGGGTGCAGAACCCCTCGCTGACGATCGCGGTGCTCGCGGCGCACGCGTTCCGCTCGCGCGACTGGGACGGGCTGGGCGACGCGTCCTCGCCGTGGACGCGCCACCCGCTGGTCCGCCACCCCCGGGGGTGAGCCCCCGCGCCTGCGCCGAGGCCTACCTCCGGCAGGCGAGCGTGGAGCGCGGGCTCTCGGCGCACACGCTCGCGGCCTACCGGCGCGACCTGGAGCTCTACCTCGGCTGGCTCGAGGAGCGCGGGACCGTCGATCTGGCGCAGCTCGGACGCGTCGACGTGGGGGAGTTCTCCTCCTGGCTGGCCGCACGCCCGGAGCGGCCGCTCGCGGCGAGCTCGCGCGCACGGATCCTCTCGAGCGTCCGAGGGCTGCACCGCTTCGCCCTCGAGGAGGGGGTCGTCGCGGACGACGTGGCCCGGGACGTGGTGCCGCCGAAGATCCCGATGACCCTGCCGAAGGCGGTCACGGTCGAGCAGATGGCGGCACTGCTCGACGCGGCGCGCGGCGAGGAGCTCGCGGACCTGCGGGACCGGGCCCTGCTGGAGCTGCTCTACGCGACGGGCGCGCGCATCTCGGAGGCGGTGGACCTGAACGTCGACGACGTGGTCGCCGCGGAGGTGGTGCGGCTGACGGGCAAGGGGTCCAAGCAGCGGATGGTGCCGCTCGGCCGCTTCGCCCGCGAGGCGGTCGACGAGTACCTCGTGCGTGCGCGGCCCGAGCTCTCGCGGAGGGGGCGCGCGACGCCGGCGCTCTTCCTGGGGGTCCGCGGGAGCCGCCTGTCGCGGCAGAGCGCCTGGCTGGTCATCCGCGCCGTCGCCGAGAAGGCCGCGCTGGACCGGGAGATCTCGCCGCACACCTTCCGGCACTCCTTCGCGACCCACCTGCTCGCGGGCGGCGCCGACGTCCGCGTGGTGCAGGAGCTCCTCGGGCACGCCTCGGTGGCGACGACGCAGATCTACACGCTGGTGACCGCGGACACGCTCCGGGACGTCTACACGTCCGCGCACCCGCGAGCGCGGCGCTAGAGCCGCGGACCCGCGCGGCGGGGCGCGGCGGCCGGGGAGCGGGGCGCCGGTACACTCGTCGGAGGCCGCGCGGGAGCGCACGCCGCCACGGAAGCGAGGACGACGCAGGTGACACGCAAGACGGACGACAAGGCCGAGCTCACCGGTCTCGAAGCCCCGACGCTCGGCCCGACCGGCCGCCCCCTGCGCGACTTCCCGCTGCCGGTGGAGCTCACCGGTCACGGCCCCGCTCGGATCATCTCCCTCTGCAACCAGAAGGGCGGCGTCGGAAAGACGACGACGACCATCAACCTGGGCGCGACCCTCGCCGAGTACGGCCGCCGCGTGCTGGCCATCGACTTCGACCCGCAGGGCGCCCTCTCGGCCGGCCTCGGGGTCACCACCTACGACGCCATCACGATCTACGACCTGCTCCTCGGCACCGTGAAGGACCCGGCCGAGGCGATCCGGAGGACCCGCGTGCCGGGCCTGGACGTCATCCCGGCCAACATCGACCTCTCCGCCGCCGAGGTCCACCTCGTCAACGAGGTCGCGCGCGAGCAGATCCTCGCCCGCGTGCTCCGCAAGGTGAGCGCGGACTACGACGTCATCCTGATCGACTGCCAGCCCTCGCTGGGCCTGCTCACGGTCAACGCGCTCACCGCGAGCCACGGCGTGCTCATCCCGCTCGAGTGCGAGTTCTTCGCGCTGCGCGGCGTCGCCCTGCTGATCGAGACGATCGACAAGGTCCGCGACCGGCTCAACCCGGTGATCGAGCTCGACGGCATCCTGCCCACGATGTACGACTCCCGCACCCTGCACTCGCGGGAGGTGCTCGACCGCGTGGTCGACGCCTTCGGCGACAGCGTGCTCGAGACGGTGATCGGCCGCACGGTGAAGTTCCCGGACGCCAGCGTGTCCGGCGTCCCGATCACCCAGTTCGCGCCCGAGCACAACGCCGCGAAGGCATACCGCAAGCTCGCCAGGGAGCTGATCTCGCGTGGCGCGGTCGCCTGAGGTCCTCCTCGAGGAGCGCGCCGCTCCCACCGGGTTCCACCTCGCGCTGACCAACTTCGAGGGTCCGTTCGACCTCCTGCTGAGCCTCATCGCGAAGCAGCAGGTCGACATCACCGAGATCGCGCTGAGCGCCGTGACGGACGAGTTCCTCTCGTACCTGCACGGGATCGACTCGCTCGAGGGGCTGGACCGCGCGTCGGAGTTCCTCGTCGTCGCCGCGACGCTCCTCGACCTGAAGATCGCCGGACTCCTGCCCCAGGGCGAGCTCGTGGACGCCGAGGACGCGGCGCTGCTGGAGGCGCGAGACCTGCTGTTCGCCCGGCTCCTGCAGTACCGGGCCTTCAAGCAGGTGTCGTCGTGGTTCGCCGAGCGGATCGCGATCGAGACCGCCCGCCACGTGCGCGACGTGCCTCTGGAGGAGGAGTACCGGTCCGCGAAGCCGGAGCTCGTCTGGACCCTGTCGCCCGCCGACTTCGCCGCCCTCGCGACCGTCGCCCTCGCTCCGCGCGAGCTGCCGACGGTGGGCCTGGACCACCTGCACGCCCCGCAGATCAGCATCCGGGAGCAGGCCGCCCACGTCGTGGCGATGCTGCGCGCCCGCGGGAGGGCCACGTTCGGCGAGCTGATCGCGGACGCCGACGAGAAGGGCGTGATCGTCGCGCGCTTCCTGGCCGTGCTCGAGCTCTACCGGCACGCCGCGATCTCGTTCGACCAGCCGGAGCCGCTCGGCGAGCTCACGCTGCGCTGGGTCGCCGAGCAGTGGAGCGATGCGAGCCTCGCCGCGCTCGGAGCCGACTATGACTCCTGACGCCGGCCCCGGGACCGTCGCGTTCGAGATCGACCGGGCGATCGAGGCGATCCTGATGGTCGCGGACGAGCCGCAGCCGCTCGCCTCCCTCGCGACCGCGCTGTCGAGGCCGATCGCCGTGGTCCGCCAGTCGATCGAGCGCCTGGTCGCCGACTACGACGGCGCCGACAGGGCGACCCGACGGGGCTTCGAGCTGCGCGAGGTCGGTGCCGGCTGGCGGATCTACGTCCGCCGCGAGTACGACCCGGTGGTCAAGGACTTCGTCCTGACGCAGAACCCGACGCGGCTCTCGCAGGCGGCACTCGAGACGCTCGCCGTGATCGCCTACAAGCAGCCGGTCTCGCGCGGTCAGGTGGCGCAGATCCGCGCGGTCAACGTCGACTCCGTCGCGCGCACCCTCCTCGGCCGCGGCCTCATCGCGGAGGTCGGCCACGACCCCGAGACGGGCGCGGTCCTCTACGGCACCACCGAGCAGCTGCTCGTGCACCTCGGCCTCACCTCGCTCGACGAGCTGCCGAAGATCTCCCCCCTACTGAGCGACGGAAGAGACGGATTCGATGAGCGCGCCTGACAGCGGCCCCGACGGCGAACGACTGCAGAAGGTCCTCGCGGCAGCGGGGGTCGCCTCCCGACGAGTGGTCGAGGAGATGATCGTGGCGCGGCGGATCCGCGTCAACGGCGAGGTGGCGGACGAGCTCGGCCGCCGCATCGATCCGGCGACCGACCGGATCGAGGTCGACGGGGTCGCGGTGCAGCTGGACACCTCGCGCCGCTACGTGATGCTCAACAAGCCGATCGGCGTCGTCAGCTCGCTGGCGGACGAGAACGGACGCACCGACCTCAGCCTCTACACGAAGAACTTCGAGGAGCGGCTGTTCAACGTCGGGCGCCTCGACGCCGAGACCTCGGGCCTGCTGGTTCTGACCAACGACGGCGAGCTCGCCCACGTCCTCGCGCACCCGTCGTTCGGAGTGACGAAGACCTACATCGCGAAGGTGCACGGGCAGGTCCTCCCGCAGACGATCGCGACGCTGACCTCCGGGATCGAGCTCGACGACGGACCGGTGGCCGCCGACAAGGCGCGTCTCCTCGGCCGGCCGGAGGGCCGCTCGAACGCCTCGCTCGTCGAGATCACCCTGCACTCCGGGCGCAACCGGGTCGTCCGCCGGATGATGGCGGCGGTCGGCCACCCCGTCATCGAGCTCGTCCGCCGCCAGTTCGGGCCGCTGCACCTGGGCACCCTGCGCTCGGGCGATCTGCGCGACCTGACCCGGGAGGAGCTGGGCGCGCTGCTGACGATCGCGCGGCAGGGCGGCGAGGCAGTGGCGGCCGCTCCCGTGGTCCCCTCGAAGAAGGCGAGCGCGGGGGCGCGGCGGCCCCGGCCGGACAGCGGCGAGCGCGGCGCCCCGGCGGAGCGCGGCTCGGCCGGGCGATCCTCGGATCGCGGCGGATCGTCCGGACGGTCGTCCGACCGCGGCGGCTCGGCGGGACGGTCGTCCGATCGCGGCGGCTCCTCCGCCGGCGGCGGGCGGAGCGACGGTCCTCCGCGCCGGTCCGGCGCCGACAAGCAGCGCCGCGCCGATCGCTAGGCTGTCGGGGTGAACGAGCTCCTGCACCCCGCGCCGCCCGCGATGCGGACGACCGGGACGGTGCGGGTGGTCGGCTCCGGCCTGCTCGGCGCCTCCATCGGCCTCGGCCTCGCCTCCCGGGGGATCGACGTCGTCCTCGACGACGCTTCGCCCGCGAGCCTCTCCCTCGCCATCGACTACGGGGCCGGCCGCGCCGCCTCCGCCGACGACCGGCCCTCCGTCGTCGTCGTCTGCGTCCCCCCTGACGTCACCGCGAGCGTCGTCGAGCGCGAGCTCGCGGCGCATACCGGAGCCGTCGTCACCGACGTGGCGAGCGTCAAGACCCAGCCGCTGCGCGAGCTGCGCTCCCGCGGCGTCGACCTCGCCCGCTACATCGGCTCGCACCCGATGGCCGGCCGCGAGCGCGGCGGACCGGTCGCCGCGCGGGGAGACCTCTTCGTCGGCCGGCCCTGGGTGATCTGCCGCGACGGCGAGACCGCGCCCGACGCGCTCGCACGGGTGGAGGGCCTCGCTCTCGACCTCGGCGGCACCATCGTCGAGATGGACCCGGAGGAGCACGACCTCTCGGTCGGCCTCGTCTCGCACGCCCCGCAGGTGATCTCGTCACTGCTCGGCCAGCGCCTCCTCGACGCCCCGAACGCGGCGCTCCGCCTCGCCGGGCAGGGCGTCCGCGACGTCTCGCGCCTGGCGGCCTCGGCCCCCGATCTCTGGATGCAGATCCTGGCCGCGAACCGCGAGCACGTCGTCGCGGTGCTCGACGCCTTCCGCGACGACGTCGCCGCGGTCGCCGACGCGCTTCGCGACCTCGAGGCGCCCGGCTCGCGCCGCGTGCTCGCCGAGCACCTGGCCGCGGGCAACGCCGGAGTGGCGCGCCTGCCCGGCAAGCACGGCCAGGACCAGCGCTTCTCGACCCTGATCGTCCTCGTCGACGACTCTCCCGGAACCCTCGCGCGGCTCCTGGTGGAGATCGGCGAGGCGGGCGTCAATCTCGAGGACGTGCGCCTCGAGCACGCGCAGGGGCGCCGAGTGGGTCTCGCCGAGATCTCGGTGGTGCCCGAAGCGGTCGCGCCGCTGACCGAAGAACTGACCATACGCGGCTGGAGGATCGCCGGATGAGCACCGAGCAGAACAGGCAGGAGGGCGGCCTGAACAGGATGACGCCCGCCCGCCGGGCACAGCAGAGCATCCCGGAGGACGGGGGCGCGGCTCCCGAGCGCGAGGCGCGCTCCGAGGCCGCCGAGCAGGGCGACTTCGGCGAGGCCGTCGTGGTAGCCATCGACGGCCCGGCCGGCAGCGGCAAGTCCAGCGTGTCGAGGGCTGCCGCCCGCCGCCTCGACTTCGAGTTCCTCGACACGGGAGCGGCCTACCGCGCGCTCGCCTGGCACGGGCTCGACCGCGGCCTCGACTTCGAGGACCAGGACGCGATCGTCGACGCGCTCGACGGCTTCGACTACTCCATCGGCACCGACCCCGAGTCGTACTCGGTGTGGGTCGGTCCGACCGAGGTGACCGCCGCCATCCGCGAGCCCCGGGTGACCGCGCGCGTCTCGGCCGTGGCGAAGGTCCCCGAGGTCCGTCGGAGGATCACCCTGCTGTTCCGGAGGATCATCGGCGAGACGCGCCGGGAGGGCATCATCGTCGAGGGCCGCGACATCACGACGGTCGTCGCGCCGACCGCTCCGGTCCGGATCCTGCTGACGGCGAGCGAAGAGGCTAGAATGGCCAGGCGTTCGCGCGAGGTCACCACGGAATCCGCCGAGGCGACGGGTCAGGCGCTGCGGTCGAGGGACCGCGCCGACTCGCAGGTGGTCGACTTCATGAACGCCGCAGAAGGAGTCACTCTTCTCGACTCCACTCATCTCGACTTCGAGCAGACCGTCGACGCGGTCGTCGCCGAGGTCCGAACTTCGAGAGCAAGGGCCGGTCATGGCACAGGACACGCACGTCGGTGACGACGAGCTGAACTTCGGAGACGACGACCTCGTCGAGCGCCTCGGCGACCTCGACGAGCAGCTCGCCTCCTCACGCGCGCAGGCGCTCCGCAGCGGACTCGAGGACTACGACCTCGACGAGGAGGACCTCGACCTCCTCGAGTTCGCCGGGGAGGACTCGGACGAGGTCCGCTACCTCCCCGCCCTCCCGGTCGTGGCGATCGTGGGCCGCCCCAACGTCGGCAAGTCCGCGCTGGTGAACCGCATCCTCGGCCGCCGCGAGGCCGTCGTCGAGGACACCCCGGGCGTCACGCGCGACCGCGTGTCCTACAAGGCGGAGTGGATCGACAGGGCGTTCACCATCGTCGACACCGGCGGCTGGGAGCCCGATGCCCGCGGCATCGACGCCTCCGTCGCCATGCAGGCCGAGATCGCCATCGACCTCGCCGACGCCGTCATCTTCGTCGTCGACGCGAACGTGGGCGCGACCGCGACCGACGAGCACGTCGTGAAGCTGCTGCGCAAGACGAAGAAGCCGGTCTTCCTCGCCGCCAACAAGGTGGACGACGCCCGCCAGGAGCCGAATGCCGCCTCGCTGTGGTCGCTCGGCCTGGGCGAGCCCCGCCCCGTCTCGGCCGTCCACGGCCGCGGCGTCGCCGACCTGCTCGACGCGGTGCTCGAGAAGCTCCCTCTGGAGTCGGCCGTCGCCAAGCGCGAGGTCGGCGGACCGCGCCGCGTCGCGATCCTCGGCCGCCCGAACGTCGGCAAGTCCAGCCTGCTCAACAAGGCGGCGGGGGAGGAGCGGGTCGTCGTCAACGAGCTCGCCGGCACCACCCGCGACCCGGTCGACGAGCAGGTCGAGATCGCCGGCAAGGTCTGGCGCTTCGTCGACACCGCGGGCATCCGCCGCCGCGTGCACCTCCAGCAGGGCGCCGACTTCTACGCGTCGCTGCGCACCTCGACCGCGCTCGAGAAGGCCGAGGTCGCCGTCGTCGTCCTCGACGTCTCGCAGCCGATCTCGGAGCAGGACGTCCGCATCATCGACCTGGTGCTGGAGTCGGGCCGGGCGCTCGTGCTCGCCTTCAACAAGTGGGACCTCCTCGACGACGAGCGCCGCCGCTACCTCGAGCGCGAGATCGAGACCGACCTCGCCCACGTGGCGTGGGCGCCCCGCGTCAACATCTCGGCCCGCACCGGCCGCCACCTCGAGAAGCTCGTGCCGGCGCTCGAGCTCGCCCTCGAGTCGTGGGACACGCGCATCCCGACGGGCAAGTTCAACGCATTCCTCGCCGAGCTCACCGCGGCGCACCCGCACCCCCTCCGCGGAGGCAAGCAGCCCCGCGTGCTCTTCGGCACGCAGGCCTCGTCGCGCCCGCCGACATTCGTCCTCTTCACGACCGGGTTCCTCGACCCCGGCTACCGCCGCTACATCGCACGCCGCCTGCGCGAGATCTACGGCTTCCAGGGTTCGCCGGTGAACGTCAACATGCGCGTCCGCGAGAAGCGCGCGCGCTGAGCGCAGCCGCACCGTGACCGGCCCGTGGGAGATCCTCCTGCTGGCCGTTCGCGTCCCCGGAGCGATCGCCTGGTCACGAAAGGTCGGTCCCTCCGGCGGGACCCGATCGTCCGCGACGCCCGGAGCCGTCGACAGCTCGGTGACGGTCGACCGTGGCGTCCGACCCCTGGCCGAGTCGACTCACGGGTGACCGCGCGGCGCGGACTCCGAAGCAGTACGCCGGTCAGTCGCCGGTGGCGAACGGCCACCACGGCGGCAGGAGCCGGCGGTAGGCCGCGAGGTAGCTGTCGGGGTCGCGCGGCTCCGGGAGGCGGAGCCACTGCTCCATCAGACCGACGGAGCCCGCCGCGAGGTACGAGGCCGTCGCGTCCTCGAGGAACCCGGGCGGGGCGTCGGCGGCGGGCACGTCCAGCACGCCGGTGTCGAGGGTCGCGGAGACCGCGGTGCGGAAGTGGCCGGCGAGCATCGCGCGCAGCCCCGAGTCCCCGCCGGGGGCGTCGAAGGCGCGGAGGTACAGATCACGGTGGCCGTCGAGGTGGCCGAGGACGCGCGCCGTGCCCTCGCGGATGCTGGCGTCGGTCGCGGCGCCGCTGCGGAGCTGCTTCAGGTAGCCCTCGCGGATCGCATCGAGCTCGTCCCGCAGCGCGGCGCAGAGCAGCTCGGCGGCGGAGGAGGCGTGGGCGTAGAAGGTGGAGCGGTTCACGCCGGCGAGATCCGTGATCTCGGAGACGGTGAGGGTGGCGACGTCGCGGCCGGTCGCGAGTTCGATGATGGCCCGGTGCAGGGCCACCTGTGATCGCTTCTGCCGCGCATCCACTGCTGACGCCTCCCGAGCTGCCGACGGCGCGTCGACCCGTGCCGACGCGTTCCGCGCAGCGAGTCTACGGGGCCCGCTCGTTTTCACTTCCGGCGTCGGCATCCGCTAAGGTAGTCGAGTTGCCCGGGCCTCGGCCCGGTCTGCCACGGGCTGTGGCGCAGCTTGGTAGCGCACTTGACTGGGGGTCAAGGGGTCGCAGGTTCAAATCCTGTCAGCCCGACGGAAAGCCCTGATGAGACCACTGGTCGTCGTCAGGGCTTCCGTCGTTTCCAGGCCTCGTCGTGACGCTGCGGACCGCTCACCGGAGCGCTGCGGCGACCTCGGCGAAGGCCTCGCGACGTCGGGCGGAGCGCGCCTCCCGCTCGGCGGGATCCCGTGCCCAGAGTGCCTGTCGGGACGGGTGGAACGTGCGGATCACCGTGAGGCCGCGCTCGCGCTCGATCGCCGGGTGCCGCCTGAGGAGGCGCCGCCAGCCGTGATCGGCGTCGCCGCCCTGCAGGAGGACCACCTCGACGTCGGGAGCGAGCGCGAGCAGATGCAGGACGGTCTCGACGCCGGCGTCGAGCTGCTCGGCGTTCGGCGCCGCTGCGATGTACCAGGGGTAGGCGTTCCATGGCAGCAGGTCGGCGGGCGCGAGGCCCACCTCGTCCATCAGCCCGGCCATGAGCTCGGCCGTCGGGTCGTCGTTCTCGGTGCAGAGGAAGCCGCTTCCGACGCCGTCTTGAGTGGCGGGGCCGGGATCGCGGAGGACGCTGAGGACGCGCGCCTCCACTCCGCCGTGCAGGGGAGCGACGTAGGGCAGCCAGCCGCGTCCGTAAGGGTTCCGCAGCTCGTCGACCCAGCGGTTCACGGGAGCCACGTGCGGTGAGTAGCGCTGCTCCCACTGGGCGCGGCGGAAGGAGAGGTCGGCCATGGAGCGGGGCATGTCCGCACCCTGGAGGGTGACCGGGGCGGCGCGGCACCCTTCCTGGTCGTCGGCCGTGCCGGCGGCGTCCGGACTGAGAGGCTGGAGCGGCATGCACGGCGTCTCCCCGACCGCCCGCAAGGGCGGCGGCAGGCCGGCTCCCTAGCGTCGGTGGACGTGACCCACTCCGCTCCGCTCGCCCGCTGGTGGCGCGAACCCCGGTGGGCGCGGCTCACCCTCCTCGCGATCCTGTGCGGTTCGACGGTCCTCACCGGCTGGAATCTCGCCCGAGGCGGAGACGCCGTCTTCTACGAGGCGGCGGCACGGTCGATGTCGGAGTCGTGGCACGCGCTGGCGTTCGGAGCCTTCGATCCCGCTGCCACGGTGACGCTGGACAAGCTGGCGGGGTTCGCGGTGCCGCAGGCGCTGAGCATCCGGCTGTTCGGCATGTCGACATCGTCGATCGCGCTGCCGCAGCTGATCGAGGGGCTGATCACGGTCGCGGCGTGCTCGGTCCTCGGGCTCCGGTGGGGCGGCCGGGGGCTCGGGCTGGTCGCGGCGGCAGCGGCGGCGAGCACGCCGATCTTCGTGTCGATGTTCGGGCACCCGATGGAGGACGGGCTGCTCACGGCGGCACTCGCCGTGGCGCTGGTGTGGTGGCAGCGCGCGGTGCTGACGGAGCGGTGGTGGCCGCTGCTGATGACCGGGCTGTCCATCGGGATCGGCTTCCAGGCGAAGATGATGCAGGCCTGGTTCGTCCTGCCGGCGCTCGTGGTGGCGACTCTCGTCGGGGTGCGCGGGTGGCGCCGAGCCCTCGCCTGGGCGGGCGGGCTCCTGGCCGTCGCGGTGGGCGCCTCCGTGGCGTGGACGGTCGCGATCCAGGCGGTGCCCGCGGGCGACCGGCCGTACATCGACGGGTCGACGGGGAACGACGTGTTCGCGATGGTGTTCGGATTCAACGGGCTCGATCGGCTGATCTCGGGCGCGGTGCCCGGCGCCGTCGTCGCGTCCGCCCACGTCGCGGCGATGGGCGGAGCGGCGGGATCGTCGCCGGTGAAGCTTCTGCTCGCGCAGTACGCGACCCAGGTGGGCTGGCTGTACCCCGCGGCGCTCGCGGGGCTGATCCTGGGGGCGGTGCGCTGGTGGCCGCGGCGGGGGAGCACCCGCGGTCCGTTCGCCCTCCTGGTCCTGGCCGCGGTGTGGCTGGCGACGGCGGCGGCGGTGCTCTCGGTGGCGACGGTGCCGCACACCGCCTACGTCGCGGCGATCGGAGTGCAGCTGGCGCTCCTCGCGGCGCTGGGCTGGGCGGAAGCGGTGCGGCTGCTCGCGTCGACCCGGGTCGTCGCGCGGCTGGTGCTGCCGCTCCTCCTTGTCGCGCAGACGGCGTGGAGCGCGGCGCTCGCCGTGGGCGGGCAGCTGCCCGCGGTGCTGGGCCTGCCGTTCGCGGCGCTCGCCGGAGCAGGGCTCGTCGTGATCGCGGTGGCGGCGCGGCGACGGAGGGGCGGTGCGGTGGAGCGAGCGGTCGGGCGCCGTAGGGGAGCGGCCCGGCGTCGTCCCGTCGCGCTCGCGGCAGCGGTCGTGATCCTGGCCGGGCCGGTCGCGTTCAGCCTGCAGGTGCTCGACGCGTCCCTCGACGGGTCGGGCGGGGACGCGCTCGTCGGCCTGCGCTTCCCGCAGCGGGCCGAGACCTCGGCTCCGTTCGCGGTCTCGTCGCCGGACGCGGTCGGCGGGCACGACTCGATGACCGCGGACGAGACCGGCCTGGTCGCCGCCGCTCGTGCCGCCGGCGGCGGGGTGGACGGGGCGCCCCTGTTCCTCACCGACTCCTGGGCGATCTCGGCGCCGATCATCACGGCGACCGGCGCGAGCGTGCTCACCGACGGCGGCTACTCCGGCCAGGCGCGGGTCTTCACCGAGCAGGACGTCACCCGGATGATCGCGGCAGGACGCACGCCTCTGCTGGTGCTGAAGAACTCCGCACCGCCGACCGAGTCGGTGCGGAAGGCCGTGGTGGCGGACGGGTGCACCGAGCTGCAGGAGTGGGGGCCGGCGGCGACGGAGCCGGGGGAGCACGCCTCGGCGGTCACCGGGTTCTCTCTGTGGAGGTGCGGACCGGTGCCGCAGAGCTCGGCGGGCGGGGTGGCGGCTGTCGGCCGGTGACGGCGTCGGGCGATCCTCGCGTCGACGAGATCGCGACCCCGGCGGAACGGCGAGGAGCGGCTGCCGCCTGCCGCTCGGAGGATCGAGCCGGGCCGAGCAGGTCGGGTCCGCGAGCGGGAGGGCCCCTGGCGCCCCGTCCGCGCGATGGCGGCCCGCCGCCTATCCTTGAGGGCGATGTCGAACTCCCGCGCCGAGGCCGCCTACCTGCGCTCCCTCGGCGCCTTCCGGACGCCGACCCTCGATCTCCTCCACGGCCGCTACGCGCCGTTCGTCGTCGCCGCCCTGTCTCTCGTGTTCACCGTCGACCGGCAGGCCGTGGCGGTCGCCGACGCGCACGCCGAGGTGGGGGAGCTGCTCGAGGAGCTGCGCTCGGCCGGGTACGACGAGGGCGAGCGCGCTCTGCCGAGCGGCACGGCGCGCGAGGTGTGCCGCTACTGGGTCCGCGTCGGCTGGCTGGTGCCGCAGATCGAGGGCGAGGCCGAGGTCTACCGGCTGAGCGCCCACGCCGTGAGCGCCCTCGAGATCACCGGGCGCACCGGAGGTGGACGCACGCGCGTCTCGAACTCGCGGGTGCGCACCCTGCTGGAGGCGGTCGAGCGGCTGGCCGCGGACGTCGATCCCGACCCGGAGGCCCGCCTCTCGCGGCTCCGCGAGGAGCGGGCGCGCCTGGACGCCGAGATCGCCGCCCTCGAGGAGGGCGCCGGTCTCGAGCCGGCCGACGACGAGCAGCTCCTGGAGGAGGCCGAGAACGTGGTGCACCTCGCCCGCGAGCTGCCGGCCGACTTCGCGCGGGTGGCGGAGTCGATCAAGGCGATGCAGCGCGACGTGGTCGCGGACCTGCGCCGCGATGTCCGCCCGACCGGCGAGGTGCTGCGGGAGTACCTCGAGCGAGGTCAGCACGTGATGCAGGCCACCAGCGAGGGCCGTGCGTTCGCCGGAGCCCTCCGCCTCCTGGGCGACCCCGAGCGCATCGACGCGCTCGCCGATCAGCTGCACACCGTGCTCGTGCAGCCGTTCGCCCGACTGATGGACCCCGCCCAGCGCGCGGAGCTGGCCGCGATCGGCCGCCGGGTGGAGCTGGGCGTGCAGGAGGTCCTGACCGCGCAGCGTCGAGCGTCCCACGTCATCACGGGCCAGGTCCGCACCCACGACCCGGCTCGCGACCGCCAGGTGGACGAGCTGCTGCGCGACGTGATGGCGGGGCTCCAGGAGTGGACGGGCGGGATCTCCCCGGACGCGCCGGTCGCGCCGCTGCGGCACCTGCCCGTCGCCGGGATCGGCCACCTGCGCCAGACCCTGGGAGACGTGCGTCCGGCCGGCGGGCCGGCGCCCCTGGCCGGAGACGACGGCGACGCCGAGTTCGTCGGCGACGACAGCCGGGCCTGGGGCGGTCCCCGCTACGCGGAGCTGGAGGCCTACGTGGCGGAGCTCGGCGACGAGTTCGATCTGGCGGACGCGTTCAGCGCGGCTCCGGAGGACACGCGACGGCCCGTCGACCTGCTCGGGCTGCTCGAGATCGCGCACCGGACGGGCCTCGTCGACCGCGAGGGCTACTCCGTCGTGAGCACGCGCCGACCCGACGGGACCGTGCGCCGCTTCGCCTTCGGATCCGTGACCGCCCGCACCGAGGAGGAGACCGACGATGAGTGACACCCTGGCGACCGACGGGACTGCCGCCGATCCGTTCATCGCGCCCGTGTCGATGGAGGAGGACCCCGACGAGCTCTTCCCCGGCGACCGCGGCGTCCTCGACACCGAGGTGCGCCGGGTGCTCGTGCACGTGCTGCAGCGACGCTTCCTCCTGGCCGACCGCCACCGCGAGCAGTGGGCCGTGCTCCAGGAGCACCGGCAGCTGATCGAGTCGCGGCTGAACGACCTCTTCGTGCGGCTCGTCGTCGACCACGAGCGCGGGGTCGCCTACAAGCAGCAGGTGCGCTCCGACGAGGTCGAGATGCCGGTGCTGCTGCGCGACCTCCCCTACACCCGCGCCGAGACGCTGGTGCTGGTGCACCTGCGCACGGTCCATCAGCGGGAGTCGGCGGCCGGCGAGGCGTCGGCGCGCGTGGACGTCGAGGAGGTCGAGCAGACGGTGCTCAGCTACTTCGCCGACGCCGAGCGCGACACCGCCCGCCGGCAGCGCATGGTCCGCAAGGCGCTGGAGCGGCTCGGCCGCGACGGCATCGTCGACGAGGAGTCCGCAGGGCGGTACCGGATCAGCCCGATCGTGGAGATCGTGCTGAGCGCGCCGAAGCTGCGGGAGCTGAGCGACTGGCTGCGCGGGCGGGCGGGCGAGGCCGCTTCCTCGGTGGTCGCAGAGGCGGCGCTCGCTGAGGAGCCCGGCTCGGACGATCCGGAGCAGGCGGACGACGAGCCGACCGACGACGAGCCGCTGGACGACGAGCCGACCGACGACGACACCCCCGACCCGGAGGACGACCCCCGATGACGATGCTCGACACCCTCTTCGGCCTGATCCCCGCCGCCTCCCGCGGTCAGCAGTGGCTCGCCGAGGACCTGCAGCTGGTCAACTGGGGCGGCTACGACGGCGCCCACCGGGTCCGCTTCTCGCCCGGCGCCACGCTCCTCTGCGGCGGCTCCGGCTCCGGCAAGTCCACGCTGATGGACGCCTACATCGCCCTGATGATGCCGCACACCACGCCGTTCAACGGCGCCTCGAACGGCGGAGTGACGGGCCGTCCGCGCGGCGAGGACCAGCGCAACATCCTCTCCTACGCGCGCGGCAAGCTCGACGAGTCGCGCACGGACGAGGGCACGACCATGCGCGTCCTGCGCGGCGACGGAGTCGACACCTGGACCGCCGTCGCGATGACCTGGGTCGACCACGACGGCTCGCGCTTCAGCGCGGTCCGCGCCTGGTACGTCCCGGCCGGCTCCCGGGTGCTCGAGGAGACCGTGCGGATCCGCGCGAGCGCCGAGGGCCCGGTCGACCTCGCCGCGCTCGACCGGGCGGCGGCGCACCGCTTCTCCGACGCGTCGCTGCGCGCGGCGGGCCTGGATCCGCTCGGCACCGATCGCGAGTTCTCGGCGCGTCTGCACGCGGTGCTCGGCATCGGAGCGGCGGGAGCCGGATCGAAGGCGATGAGCCTGCTCGCCCGCATCCAGGCCGGTCAGCAGATCACGACCGTCGACGACCTCTACAAGCGGCTCGTGCTCGAGGAGCCCGAGACCCTGGCCTCCGCCGACGCGGTCGTCGCCCACTTCGACGAGCTCGAGAGCACCCGGCAGCGGATGCTCACCGCGCGCCAGCAGGTCTCGGCACTCGAGCCGTTGCGGGGCCTGCGCCTGCGCATCGCCGCGTCCGCGGAGCGCGTGCGCCTCATCGACGCGCTCGGGGAGTTCGACGCCCCGGTGTCGCCGGCGGCCCTGTGGCGCGCTGAGCAGCGCCTCGGCCTGCTGCGCGACGTCGAGGCCGAGCTGCGCGAGCGCACCCGCGCCGTCGACGCCGTGCTCCGCGAGAAGCGGGCGCTCGCCGAGGCGGCGGAGTCGGAGCGGGACGGGCTCGCCGAGGTGCTGCGGGCCTCCGGCGGCGACCGCCTCGAGACGGCCCAGCGCGAGCTCCGCGAGGTGGAGCGGCGGTTGGGCGCGGCGCGCGAGAACCGCGCCCGGCTCGAGGAGGACCTGCGCGCTCTCGGCGAGCCGGAGACCACCCGCGAGCGGTTCGAGGCGGTGCTCGCCCGGGCGGCGAGCGCGGCCGACGCCAAGCGCAGCACCCGTGCGGCCTGGTCGGACGCGGTCGCCGAGCGGAAGGCCGCGGCGCGCGAGCTCGCCGAGCTCGAGGCGGAGCAGCGCTCGGCCTCGGACCGTCGGGACAGCATCCCCCGGCCTCTGCACGAGGCGCGCGAGCGGATCGCGGAGGCAGCCGGCCTCACCGCCGACGACCTGCCCTTCGTCGGCGAGCTGGTCGAGGTGCGTGCCGAGTTCGAGCCCTGGCGCGAGGCGTTCACGCTCGCCCTCGGCGGCTTCGCGACGACGCTGATGATCGACTCCGCCCACCTCGACCGCTTCCGCCGCGCCATCGACTCCGTCCGGCTCCCGGTCCGGCTCCGCTACGAGGGAGTGGAGACCGGGCTCGAGGAGGTGCGGGGCCTCGACCCGCAGACGCTGCCCGGGCGCCTCGACTACCGCGCCACCGCCTTCACCGGCTGGCTGCAGGACCGGCTCGAGGACCGCTTCGGCTACGTGTGCGTCGACAGCGCTGCGGAGCTCGGACGCCACCGGCTCGCCCTGACCCTCACCGGTCAGCTCTCGCAGGGGCAGCGCGGTGCGCACGGCGGCCACGGCGCCGCGAACGTCCTCGGTTTCTCCAACTCCCGTCGACTCCGCGAGCTGAACGCCCTGGTCGAGGCGGCCCGGGCCCGCAGCGCGGCGGCCGTCTCGGCGGCGTCGGCGGCGGAGGAGGCCCTCGATGCGCTCGACGACCGGATGACGCGCCACGCCCGCCTCGCGCTGGTGAGCTGGGAGACGGTCGACGTCGAGTCGCTGCTCGCCGAGCAGGAGCGCTGGGAGGCGGTCGGCGCCGAGGCGGCGGAGGCGAACCCCGAGCTCGCCGGCCTGCAGGAGCAGATCGACGGGCTGCGCGGCCGCCTCGAGCGCCTCCGCCAGGAGATCGCGCGCGCCGGTGTGGAGCGCGAGCGGATCGAGGCGGAGTGGGCCGTCGTGGTCGACGACGTCGACGCGAGCCAGGCGGTTCTCGATGCGGCGGAGCGCGCAGGTCGCGAGCTCGACGAAGACCAGCGCGCCTTCCTGGACGCCCGGTTCACGCTGACCGAGGCCGCGGCGTCCGGCAGCGCCTCGGACGTCCTGGTCCGCTTCGACGCAGCGCTCGCCACGGCGGCACAGCGACTGGCGGAGGACCGCCGCTCCGCGGCCGAGGCGCACGAGCAGCAGCGCGAGAGCGCCGGCCGGATCATGGCCGGCTTCCTCGACCGCTGGCCGAATCCCAACCTGCTCGCGGACCCCGAGGCGTCCGCGGGCGACTTCGAGCGGCTGCTCGACGCCCTCGAGACCAGCGGCCTGCACCGGCTCGAGACCGAGTGGCGCGACAGCCTGCTCACGCTCTCCGGCAACGACCTCACGAGCTTCGACTCCACGCTCGGCCGCTCGCTGCGCGAGATCCGCGAGCGGATCGAGCCGATCAACGTGATCATGCAGGACCTGCCGTTCTACGACGACGGCCACCGCCTGCAGATCACGACGCGCGAGAACCAGTCGGAGGTGCGCCGTCGCTTCCGCCGCGAGCTCCGCGAGGTGCGCGCGCAGATCCAGGCCGTGTCCGCGGAGGAGGAGCGCGAGCAGGTCTACCGGCGGATGTCCCGGCTCATCCAGCGGCTGCGGCGCACCGCGCCCGACTTCGGCGACCTCGTCGACGTCCGCAACCACGTCCGGGTCAGCGCCGAGCGCGTGGACGCCGTCACCCGAGCGCACGTGGCGCTGTACGACCACATCGGCGAGAAGTCCGGCGGGGAGTCGCAGGAGCTGATCGCCTTCATCGTCGGAGCGGCGCTGCGCTATCAGCTCGGCGACGCGGGAGCAGACCGCCCCCGGTACGCGCCGGTCTTCATGGACGAGGCGCTGATCAAGGCCGACGCTCACTTCACCAAGCGGGCGATCGGTGCGTGGCGCGGTCTCGGCTTCCAGCTCGTGATCGGCGCCCCGAACGACAAGTACAGCGCGATCGAGCCGCACGTCGAGGTGGAGTACGACATCCTCAAGGACACGCGCGGACGCTCCTGGGCCAGGCCGAAGGTGGGCCTGGCCCCCTAGGGCTGCGTGCCGATCTTCGCGTGGCTGCGCGAGTAGGCGAAGTAGATCGCGAAGCCCACGGCCAGCCAGATCAGGAAGCGCAGCCAGGTCTCGATCGAGAGGTTGAGCATCAGGTAGGTGCAGATCAGGGCCGAGAGCAGCGGGAGCCACGGGTTCAGCGGGACCCGGAAGCCGCGCTTCAGGTCGGGCCGCTTGCGGCGCAGCACCACGACGCCGACCGAGACCAGCACGAACGCCGAGAGCGTTCCGATGTTGACCATCTCCTCGAGGACGCCGATCGGAGTGAGCCCGGCGAGCAGCGCGACGACGATCGTCACGACCACGGAGGTGAACCACGGCGTGCGCAGGCGCGGGTGGACGGTGGCCAGGCGCCGGGGGAGGAGTCCGTCGCGCGCCATCGCGAAGATGATGCGCGTCGCTCCGATCAGCAGCGTCAGCACGACGGTGGTCAGACCGGCGACGGCGCCGGCCGAGATGACCGTCGCCATCCAGGTCTGCCCGTGGTAGGCGAACGCGTTGGCGAGCGCGGCCGACGGGTCGAGCTCGCGGTAGGGGACCATGCCGGTCACGACGAGGGCGACGGCGCAGTACAGGACCGTGCAGATGATCAGCGAGGCGATGATGCCGATGGGCAGGTCGCGCTGGGGGCGGCGGGTCTCCTCCGCGGTCGTCGCGACGACGTCGAACCCGATGTAGGCGAAGAACACCAGGGAGGCGCCGGCGATGATGCCGCCGACCCCGAACGTGGCCGGCTCGATGCCCGAGAGGAACTGGAGCAGCGGCTGGGTCAGACCGGACGCGGACGGCGAGGGCTCGGCGGCGGGGACGAACGGGGTGTAGTTGGCGGTGTTCACGAACTGCAGGCCCGCGATGATGACGAACAGGACGATGAACAGCTTGATCGCGACGAGCACCAGGTTGACGCGCAGCGATTCCTTGATCCCGAAGGTCATCAGCGCGCCGAGCACGAGGACGAGCAGGATCGCCGGCACGTCGACCACGCCGCCGTAGGTGAGCGCCGGCGGGAGGGTCACTCCCAGCTGCTGCAGCAGCGACCCGAGGTACGCGCTCCACCCCTGCGCGACCACGCTCGCTCCGAGGAACAGCTCGAGGATCAGGTCCCAGCCGATGATCCAGGCGAAGAGCTCGCCGAGGGAGGCGTAGGAGAAGGTGTAGGCGGAGCCCGACACCGGGACCGTGGAGGCGAACTCGGCGTAGCACATGGCCGCGAGGGCGCAGGCGAAGGCGGCGACGACGAAGCTCAGGACGATCGCCGGTCCGGCGATGTCGTGGGCGGCGCGGCCGGTGAGGGTGAAGATGCCGGCGCCGATGACGACTCCGACGCCGAAGACCGTGAGATCGAGCGCGGTCAGCGACTTCTTGAGCTTGTACTCGGGCTCATCGGTGTCGGCGATCGACTGCTCGACGGACTTGGTGCGGAGGAGGCTCACGGTGGTTCTCTCTGTGGGCTGCGAGGTGGAGGCGCGAGGGCCACTGGGGAGGATAGCGGGGCGGGCGCCTCTGCCGCGCCGGGCGTCGCGCGAGTACGCTTCCCGGCCATGAGCAGGATCTTCTCCGTGGCGTTCGCCGACGTGCACCCCCTCTACGTGGCGAAGGCGGAGCGCAAGGGCCGGACGAGGGAGGAGGTCGACGAGGCGGTCCGCTGGCTCACCGGCTTCTCGGACGAGGAGCTGGCCCGGCACCTCGAGAGCAGGACGACCTTCGAGGAGTTCTTCGCGGCGGCGCGCCTGCCTCCGCAGGCCTCGGCGATCACGGGGATGATCTGCGGCGTGCGGGTCGAGACGATCGAGGATCCGCTGATGCAGCGCATCCGGTACCTCGACAAGCTGATCGACGAGATCGCGAAGGGACGACCGATGGCGAAGGTGCTGCGGGCTCCCGCGGCCGGCTGAGCCGCCGGCCCCGGGCGCTCCTCCACAGGCGCCGGTCCGCTCCGGTTCTCCCCGGTCCGGGCCGGCGGGATCTCGCGCCGCCGGCGACGCGAGCAGGGTGTCGGACATGACATCCACACAGCGAACCCCTGCTCCTCCGTCCCGCCGCCGCGATCCCGAAGTCCTGCGGGCGAGCGCGATCCAGGACCTCCTGGCGGCAGTCCCCTCCATCATCGGCATCCGTCCGGAGGAGTCCGTCGTGGTGGTGCCGTTCCTCGGCACGCGCGCCGGGGGCGGCTTCCGGATCCCGCTCCCGGAGACGCTGCGCGGGATGGAGGCGGAGGCGCTGGCGGGCGGCTGCGCGGCCATGATGGAGACGATGCCGCGGGCCACCGGTGTGCTGGTGGTGGTCTGCACCCGTGCGGGCTACGCCGAGGAGCGGGGGATCCCGCATCTCGACCTCGGCCGCGCGGTGCTCCGGCGCCTGGAGCGCACGCGCCTGGACATCATCGCCGTGGCCTGCATCGCCGCCGACGGATGGGGGCGCTACACGGACGCCGAGGAGTGCCGCAGGCCACGTCCGCTCCTCGAGATCGAGCGGAGCGAGACCGGCGTCCTCGCCCGAGCGGTGGCCGACGAGCCTCTGGACATCGACGCGCTCTCCGTGCTGCCGCCGGTCGTCGAGGAGGATCGCGCGCTCGTCGCGGAGGTGCTCCGCCGGCCGCCCCTGGTCGGCGACACGGAACGGCTCGTCGAGCGCTGGCTCAGCGGACCGCGGGACGTCCGCCGCGAAGGACTGATCGTGCGGACCCTGCAGTCGCCGCCCCTCCGAGACCGGGTGACCGTGCAGATCGCGCGGAGCCCGCAGGCGGGAATGGGAGTGCCGCCCGGCGCGGTGCGCGACGCCCGCGCCGGAACGGACGACGACCATGACCTCGAGCTGTCGGCCCTGCTGCTCGGCAGCGGGAGTGCTCCGGAGCGCGGCCGTCTGGCGCGGGCGACCGGGCTCCTCGCCCGCGCCGCCGCGCTGGCGCCGGAGGAGGCGCGCTCCTCTGTGCTCACCGTTCTCGCGTGGTGCTGGTGGGCGAGGGGAGTCTCGAGCCTCGCGGGGCTCCACCTCGACGAGGCGCTGCGGCTCGACCCCGACGACTCGATGGCCCGGCTCTACGCCTCGCTGTTCGCGGCCCGCCCCCTGCCGGACTGGGTGCTCGCGGCCGCTGCCGAGGCCCTCGATGCCGCGAGCGCCTGAGGTCGGGCGCCGGCCGGTGCGCTCGCCCCGGAGACGGATGCTCTTGCGCGGGGGAGGGGACGGCCCTAATGTGCAACCACATGGTTGTACGTATGGACGCCGATATCGACCTGCTCTTCCGGGCGCTGGCCGACAGCACCCGCCGCGACATCGTCGCCCGGGTGCTGGTCGGCGAGCAGTCCGTCTCCGCACTCGCGGCGCGCTACGAGATGTCGTTCGCGGCGGTGCAGAAGCACGTGGCCGTCCTCGAGCGGGCGGCACTCGTCCGCAAGCGGAGGAGCGGGCGGGAGCAGCTGGTGCAGGGCGAGGTCGCCGCAGTGCGGCGGGCGTCGCGCCTGCTCGACGCCTACGAGCAGCTGTGGGCGGGGAGGATCGACCGCATGTCGGACCTCCTCGACGAGGAGTGACACCCGCGAGCCGACCGGCGCGCGGGATCTGCTGGAGGGAGAGGTGCGATGAGCGTGCTGCAGTCCGTGAAGGACATCGAGGAACTGACCCTGACCGTGACCGCCGAGTTCGACGCGGGGATCGAGCGCGTCTGGCTCCTCTGGACGGATCCGCGCCGCCTCGAGCGCTGGTGGGGGCCGCCGACCTGGCCGGCGACCTTCGAGCGGCACGAGCCGGTCGAGGGCGGACGGAGCGCCTACGTCATGACGGGACCGGACGGCGAGCAGGCGCGCGGCTGGTGGCGCGTGACCCGGGTGGAGGAGCCGACGCGGTTCGAGTTCGAGGACGGCTTCGCCGACGAGCGGGGCGACCCGGTCGACGCGCTGGGGATCACCCGGGCCACGGTCACCCTCGACGAGATCGGGCCGGGGCGCACGCGGATGGTCCTCAGCAGCCGTTTCGAGTCGGTCGAGCAGCTCGAGCAGATGGTCCAGATGGGCATAGAGGAGGGACTCCGCCAGGCGATGGGTCAGATCGACGCGATCCTGCTCGAGGACTGAGTCGGCGCCCATGGAGGCTCAGCGCTCGCCGCGCCGAGCCTCCGTGTGGAGGAGCCGCCCGCGCTACTGCTCGGGGTCGGTGAGGGCGGCGGCGTAGGCGCGGACGGAGCGCTGGTACCGGGGGAGCCCCGGAGCCAGCGCCTCCAGCGCGATCCGCAGGGCCTCGTCGACGCGCCCGGCGCTGTGCAGGGCGAGCGCGAGGAACACCTCCCGCGCGGAGCCCACCGCGGGGTGCGCGGCGGCGCCGGCGAGGAGGTCGATCGCCTCATCGGTGCGGCCGAGGTTCCGGAGTGTCGAGGCGTACTGGATCGTCAACCGCGCCCGCCGCTCGTCATCCAGGCCGGCTGCGAGGGCGCGCTCGTACTCGACCGCCGCCTCCGCCTCGTGTCCCGCGCTGTCGAGGGCGCCGCCCAGCTCGAAAGCGGCGATTCCGTCGTGTCCCGGGTAGCGGGCTGCGAGGACGCGCATCCGCTCGACGACGCCGTCCGGGTCGTCCTGAGCGTCGAGGCGCTCGACCGCCGCGAGCCAGAGGGCGAGCGCGTCGGTCTCGGGGCGGTCGGGGTCGGAGGCGCGTGTCTCGGTCACGCCTCCGACGCTACCGCGCCCGCACAGTGCGGCGGAGCGGGGCTACGAGGCGGTCGAGTCGGCGCCGTCGTCGTCCGGCCCGCCGTCGTCCGACCCGCCGTCGTCGGAGCCGGAGGTGCCCGCTCCGACCGGCGCGGCGCGTCGCCCGGCCTCGATCAGGGCGGTCGACGCAGCCGCTCCGCCGATCAGGGCGAACAGCGCCCAGCCGGCTCCCCACTTGCGCTTGCCGATCAGGGCGTCGAACGAGAGCGCGCCGGGGCCGTCCGCGACGATCGCGGCCGTCGCCGCGACGAGGACGGCGTTGTACTCCCACCCGCCGCCCGCGTTCCACAGGCCGTTGCTCCAGTGCACCTTGCGCACGGCGGTGACCATCGTGGCGACGAGTCCGGCAGCGGCGAGCGGAGTCGCGGCGCCGAGGGCGAGAGCGGCGCCTCCGGCCGTCTCGGTCACCGCAGCGGCGACGGCGTTGCGCCGGGCCGGGTGCATCTCCAGGCTCGTCATCATCTGCTCGGTGCCGTCGAGGCCGGGGCCGTCGAACGAGCCCCGCAGCTTCTGCAGACCGTGTCCGACGAAGAGCCCGCCGACGGCGAGACGGAGAACGAGTGAGCCGACCTTCATGGTGACCTCCGGGGTGGGTGGGGACGTGTAGTGCGAGGGTCCCGGCTGCGCCGCGCCCGGTCAAGGGGTCGCGCCCGGTCAGAGGGCCGCGCGGGAGGTGTGCGCGCTCGGGGAGGGCTCAGAGCAGCGTGTAGGCGGAGGCGTCCATCATCACGGTGCCGTCTGTGCACACCTGGAGCTCGGCGGGGGCGCGGACCGCGCCGTCCGGGGCGTCGAGGACCTCGGCGACGAGGTACGCGGAGGTCCCGACCGTGCAGCCGTAGGCGCCGGGGGAGTGCCAGGCGACCCGGACATCCGCCCGGGCGCCCGGGACGAGGATCACGGGAGCGTCGGGGTTCGGGCCGGACGCGTCGGCGACCGCGCTGATCCGGTTCCCGTCGGCGTCGGTCGCGTAGACGCCGGGGATGCCCGCGAGAGCGCAGTCGGAGGAGGAGGTGCTGGTGAGCACGAGGTCGAAGGCGCTGTTCCCGGCACCCGACGCGTCCGGGTCGGGGCGGTACTCCATCGTCAGGTCGGAGCCTGTGCAGCGCGCCGCCGCCGGATCCGCGGCGGGAGAACCGGTCGACGAGGGCTCGGGGGTCGCCGTGACCGTCACGGTCACGGTGGGAGTCGGCGTCGGAGCGGGAGTCGGCGAAGACGTCGGGGTCGCGGTCGCCGTCGGCGTCGGGAGCGGCGTCCGCGCGGACGGGGCTCCGCCGCTGCCCGCGCAGCCGGAGAGGACGAGGACGAGTGCTGCTGCTGCCAGCGCGGAGGCGCCGGTCCGGTCCGAGAACGTGCTCATGTCCGCAGTCTGCCACCGCCCGGACCGATCGGCCCCGCGGATCCGCGAGCATTCTCGGAGGTCCCGGTCAGGGAGGCGGAGGACGGATGCGGCGGGTGTCCGGAGGTGCCCCTCCTCGCGCCCGCCGCACCGGGGTCGGCGCTAGACGCGGACGACCATCTTCCCGGTGTTGCCGCCGCGCATCATCGAGAGGAACGCGTCCACGGCGTGGTCGATGCCGTCGACGACGGTCTCGTCGTAGGCGATCTCTCCGTCGGCGAACCATCCGGCCATCAGCCGGTTGAACTCCGGCGCGTGGTCGAGGTAGCCGGACAGCGTGAATCCGCGCAGCGTGAGACCGCGGGTGATGATGTTCGCCATGTTGTCGGGGCCGGGCGTCTTCTCGGTGCTGTTGTAGCCGGCGATCGCTCCGCAGAGCGCCGCGCGGCCGCCGTCGCGGAAGGCGTCGAGGGCCGCTTCGAGGTGGTCGCCGCCGACGTTGTCGAAGTACACGTCGATCCCGTCGGGCGCGGCCTCGGCCAGCTGCTCGCGGACCGGGCCGGAGTGGTAGTCGAAGGCGGCGTCGTAGCCGTACTTCTCGGTCAGCAGGGCGACCTTCTCGGCCGAGCCCGCGGATCCGACGACCCGCTCGGCTCCGAGGAGGCGCGCGATCTGACCGGCGGCCGAGCCGACGGCTCCCGCGGCGCCCGAGACGAAGACGGTGTCGCCCTCCTTCATGCCCGCGATGGCGGTGAGCCCGACGTACGCGGTGAGTCCGGTCATCCCGAGGATGCCGAGGCGGAGCGAGAGCGGCACTCCGGGGATCTCGGGGACGACGCGGAACTGCGACGACTCGGCCTGCACGACGTCGCGCCAGCCGAGCTGGTGCAGGACCGCGCTGCCGACGGGGAACGCGGGGTCGTCGGAGACGGTCACCCTGCCGACGGCACCGCCGGTCATGGTCTCGCCGAGGGCGAAGGGCGGGGTGTAGCTCTTCACGTCGTTCATGCGGCCGCGCATGTAGGGGTCGACCGAGAGGAAGGCGTTCTCGACGCGGATCTCGCCCGCGGCCGGGTCGCCGTACTCGACGGTCGCGGTCCGGAAGTCCTCGGCGACGGGCCAGCCGTCGGGGCGGCGGACGAGCTGGATCTGGGTGCTGGTGACGGTGCTCATAGGACCTTTCGTGGTGGTGGAGCGGAGGGGATCAGAGTGAGAGGCCGACGGCGAGCGCGATCACCGCGAGCAGACCCGGGGTCATCTGGGTCAGCGCGGCGCGGCGCTTGGTCGGAGCCGAGAGGAGCAGGACGAGTGCTGCGGCGACCATCGATCCGGCGCCGGCGAACACGAGTGCCGCGCCGACGGCGGTGGCGCCGATCGCGACGGCGACGATGCCCGCCACGGTGACGACGGCGAGGAAGAGGTTGTAGAAGCCCTGGTTGTAGGCCATCTCCTTCGTCGCCTCCGCCTCGCCGGCGGTCGTGCCGAACGTCGATCGGGCGCGCGAGGTCGTCCAGAGGACCGACTCGAGCACGAAGATGTAGACGTGCAGCGCCGCGGCGAGAGCGGCGAGCACCAGTCCGAGAACGATCACGGCGGGCCTCCAGGCGATGGTCGTGATGCGGAGGGCTCCGCACCGATTGTGTAACGACCAGTCCACAATATACTGGAGCGAGCGGTCCGCGCCAGTGCGGCGCCGCAGCTGTCACCCCTCAGGAGGAGCACCGTGGGTCGCACGCAGGGCTTCGACACCGAGCAGGTCGTCCGCGCCGCCCGCGCCGTCTTCTGGGAGAGCGGCTTCGAGGAGGCGTCGCTCCCGGACCTGGAGTCCGCGACCGGACTGCGCCGCTCCAGCCTCTACCACGCCTTCGGCAGCAAGCGCGGGCTCTTCGACGCTGCCGTGCAGAGCTACCTCGACGAGGTGGTGCGGCCCCGGCTCGCCCCGCTCGTCGATCCGCGAGGGGCGTCGCCGACGGCGCTCGAGGAGTACTTCACCGGGCTGCGGGCGGCGCTCGCCGACTCCCGCACGCTCTCCGCGAGGAGCGGCTGCCTGCTGCTCAACGCCGCGGGCGCGCCGATCGCGCGCGACGACGCCGTGCGCGAGGTGATCGCCGACTACCGGGCCGAGCTGCTGGGCGCACTGCGCGCCGGAGCGCTGGCCCGCTGGCCCGACGCGCAGGCGTGGGCGTCGGCTCAGGCGGACGTCCTCGTGTCGCTCCTGGTGGCCGCGCTCGTGCTGGCCCGCGTCGATCCGGCGCAGTCGCTCGCCACCGTGGACGCCGCGCTCGCGCTCGTCCGGTCCTCCGCGCCCTGACGGCCGGCGCGACGAACGCCGGAGCACCGCTCTCGCGCCAGCCCGCCCTCGCACCCGGCGCGCCGGGTCGGCCCGCACGGCACGACGCCCCCGTGCGCCTCGCGTCCCGGTGGGACGGATGCGCGCGGGGGCGTCGGGCGGGCGGGGTCAGTCGGTACCGGCGTCGAACGCCGCACC
>NZ_PSUC01000240.1:0-546 GCF_002931635.1 Rathayibacter sp. AY2B7
GGACGAGGCGGAGTGGAACCCTGCGGTGAGGCCGCCCGCGCCGGCGAACAGATCGAGGGTTCGAATCGGGCCGCGTTCCATGTGACAAACGTACTGTGACAAACGCACTGAAAACGGCGGCACCGCAGGCCCGAGGCGGTGGATCCTCTTACGCTCGGATCATGTCCTGGGCTTCGAGCGACGGCGTCCGGCGCTCGATGCGCAGCAACCGCGGCCGAGACACGAAGGCGGAGCTCCGCATCCGATCGGCGCTCCACGCCGCGGGACTCAGGTACCGCCTCCAACGCAAGGTGCCGGGGTCGTCCCGGCGCACCATGGACGTCGCCTTCCCCCGACAGCGCATCGCGGTCTTCATCGACGGCTGCTTCTGGCACGGTTGCCCGGTGCATCACACGGTGTCGAAGACCAACGCCGGCTTCTGGGCGGAGAAGGTGACGAGGAATCGCGAACGGGACCGCGACACCGACCGACTACTCCGAGAGGCAGGCTGGATCGCACTTCGTTTCTGGGAGCACGAGGACCCCGACGAGGTCGTCCGGGTCGTCA
>NZ_PSUC01000241.1:0-540 GCF_002931635.1 Rathayibacter sp. AY2B7
GGCCAGCCGGTCGTCGCGATCGTCTTCGGCGTCCTCGCCGTCGTCTCCGGCGTCATCGCGGGACGCCGCTCCCTCTGATCCTGACGGCGGCCGCTCAGGCCGAGGGGGCGCTCGCTCGGAGCCGTCCACCGCTGTCCCTGAGCGGGCACCGCTGTCCACGAGCGGCCACCGCTGTCCCGAGGGTGCACCGTGGTCCCCGTGCGCTCGCCGCCGCTCGGAGCGGGACCGAACGCGTCGTCCCGGCTCGCAGCGGCAGGTCGCCACCGCGCTCTCCCGTCGATGCACCTCCGGGGATGCGCCACCGCAGCGGGATCCCGGGCCGATCGCACTGCCGGGGCCCCAGTCGGAGATGCTCCGCCCCGCCTGATCGTCGATCTCTCCCCGACCCGCTCCCGCCTTCGCTCTCGAGCCGTTCCCCCACGCAGCCCGGCCGGTCCTGCTCCCGGCCCGCTACCTCGGCCGTGTCGCCTACACCGACTCGGGACTCGCGACCCTCGTGAGCGTCGACGTCACCGAGGCGGTCACCCCCACCCCGACGCC
>NZ_PSUC01000028.1:0-22887 GCF_002931635.1 Rathayibacter sp. AY2B7
GTGTGCAGGGCCTGCGCGACGGCCTGCTCGATCGTCGCGACGTCGAGGCCGAGCAGCGTGCCGATCCCGGCGGCGGCCGAGGGGCCGAGGTGCGCGACGTGGTCGATCTTGTGCCGGTGCAGGCTGATCGCGCGCACCAGGTCGACCTGGACCTCGTAGCCGGTGACGATGCCGCGGACGAGCTGCGCCCCGCCGATGCCCGCGTGCTGGGCGACGGCGATCAGCGGAGGGATGTTGTCGCCCGGGTGCGAGTACTCGGCCGCCAGGAACGTGTCGTGGTAGTCGAGCTCGCGCACGGCGACCCCGTTGGCCCAGGCCGCCCACTCGGGCGAGACCCGGCGGGCCGGGTCGACGCCGAGGACGACCGAGCCCTGGCCGCCGATGGAGGCGGGGTGCGCGAGAGCCTGCGCGCGGGCGGCGACGACCGGGCGGCGCAGGAGCGACGCGGTGGCGACGGCGGCGTTGTCGATGACCCGGTTGACCACCATCTCGGCGACCTCGTCGTCGATCTCGACCGGATCGGCGGCGACCTCGGCGAGCGCGTGGGCGAGCTGCCCGTGTCGCGGGAGCTCCTCGTCGCTGCGGTGGACGCGGACGTGGTGTTCGTGCACGGGCGGCTCCTTCGTCTCTCCCCCAGGCTATCGCCGCCTCCGGCCCGGGCCGCGCGGGCAGAATGGGCGGATGTCCTCGCCCACGCGCGTCGCGGCGCTCGACTGCGGCACCAACTCCCTCCGCCTGCTGATCGCCGACGTGGAGGGCGGCCGCCTCCGGGACGTCCAGCGCCGCACCGAGCTCGTGCGGCTGGGCCGCGGAGTCGACCGCACCGGCCGCTTCGACCCGGCCGCGCTCGAGCGGACCCTCGCCGTCACCCGCGAGTACGCGGCCGCCGCGCAGGAGGCCGGCGCCGAGCGCCTCCGCTTCGTCGCCACCTCGGCCACCCGCGACGCCGCCGACCGCGAGGACTTCCTCGCCGCCGTCGAGGGGATCCTCGGCGTCACCCCGGAGACGATCTCCGGCGAGGAGGAGGCGCGGCTCTCCTTCCGCGGCGCGGTCTCGGCCGTCGACTCCGCCCGGCCCGTGCTGGTCGTCGACCTCGGCGGCGGCTCGACCGAGCTCGTGCTCGGCGGAGCGGAGCCGGAGCAGGCGCACTCGATGGACGTCGGCAGCGTCCGCCTGACCGAGCGCCACCGCCGGGCCGCCGCGCCGACGGAGGGCGAGCGCGCGGCGATCGGGGCGGACGTGCGCGCCGCGCTGGCCGCCTCCTCCGTCGACCTCTCGCAGGCCCGGAGCGTCGTCGGCGTCGCCGCGACCGTGCTCACGATCACCGCGCACGTCCTCCGCAGCACCGACCGCGCCGCGCTCGAGACGTCCCTCCCCCTCTCCGACGTCCTCGCCGCCTGCGACGAGCTCGCCGCACTGTCTCCGGAGGGGACGGCAGCCCTCCCCTGGGTCCGCCCGGGGCGCGAGGACGTGCTGGCGGCCGGCGCGCTGGTCTGGGGCGAGGTCCTCCGCGCGGTCCACGAGGCGTCGCCGGGCGTCGACCGGGTCCGCTCGACCGCGCACGACATCCTCGACGGCATCGCGCTCGGCCTCGCCTGACGCCCGCGCGGGTCAGGCGGTGAGGGCGCTCCCGGAGTCGCGCGGGAGCCGGGCGGCGGCGGCGAGCGGCACGAGGGTCAGCACCGCGAGGGCGAGGAAGGCGACGCGGTAGGGGACGAGGCCGGGCCCGATCGCGGTGCCGACGGCGAGCGCCACCGCGCCCACCGCGACTCCGAGTCCGGCCGCGATCTGCTGCGTGGTGGCGTTGAGGGTGTTCGCGCCCGACATCCCCTCCTGCGGGACCTCGGCGAACGTGACGGTGTTGTAGGCCGTGAAGCCCGCCGAGCGGGCCACTCCGCTCAGCACCAGCAGCGCCACCACGAGCGCCACCGGAGTCGCCGGCTCGAGGAACGCCATCGCCGCCATGCACGCCGCCCCGACCGCGCTCGCCGCGACCAGCACCCCGCGGAAGCCGAGGCGCCGCAGCAGCGGAGTCGTGGCCGGCTTGATCGCCAGGTTGCCGGCGAAGAGCGCCAGCACCACGGAGCCGGCCTGCACCGGGCTCCAGCCGAACGCGTCCTGGAACAGCAGCGGGAGCAGGAACGGCACCGCGTTCACGGTCGCCCGGTAGAGCGACCCGCTCGCGTTGGCGACCCGGAAGGTGCGGAAGCGGAAGGCGTCGAGCCGCACGAGCGGGTTCTCGGCGCGGCGCAGGTGCCGCACGGCGAGCGCCGTCACGACCGCGCCGACGAGCATCGGCGCCACCGCCCGCCCGTCGAGCTCGGAGCCGGTGAGGAGCCCCGCCGCTCCGACCAGCGCGCCCAGCCCGACCGCGACGAGCACCAGCCCGGTGACGTCGAGCGGGGGCGGCGCGCTCTCGGCGGTGGCGGGGACGATCCGGCGCGCGATCGCGAACGCGACGACCCCGAGGGGCAGGTTGATCAGGAAGATCCAGTGCCAGGAGGCGACGGTGGTGAGCAGGCCGCCGAGGAACGGCGCGATCACCGGGGCGACCAGTCCCGGCCAGACCAGGATCGCGATGGCGTGGATGATCCCCTCCCGCGGGGTCGCCCGCAGCACCGCGAGCCGGCCGACCGGCACCATCAGCGCGCCGCCGACGCCCTGCAGGACCCGGGCGCCGACCAGAAGCGGCAGCGTGGGGCTGAGCGCGCAGAGCAGGGAGGCGAGGGTGAAGACGGCGATCGCGGTGGTGAAGACGCGGCGCACGCCGAAGCGCTCGCTGAGCCAGCCCGAGGCCGGAATGAGGACGGCGACGGTGAGGAGGAACGCGGTGACGGTGATCGAGACCGCGGCGGAGTCGACGCCCAGGTCGGCGGCGATCGCGGGCGCGGCGGTCGTCACGATCGTGGCGTCGAGGTTCTCCATGAAGAAGCAGCCGGCGACGAGCAGCGCGAGGGAGCGGTGGCGGGGGTCCGTGCTGTCCTCCTCGGCGTCAGGCTGTCGGCGGCGAGCGTAGCGCGGCGACGGCGCGGCCGCCGGGCGGGTACCGTCGCAGCATGAGCGCTGCAGCCGAGACCAGGACGATCCAACTCCGACGCTACGAGCTGATGGACGGGGTGATGGACGACTTCCTCGCCTGGTTCCCCGAGCGGATCGTGCCGGCGCGCGAGGCCCACGGCTTCCGGATCGAGTTCGCCTACGCCGACCGCGAGGTGAACGAGTTCGTCTGGGCGGTCAGCACGGCCGGCGACGCCGACGCGTTCGCCGAGGTCGAGCGGGCGTACCTGGCCTCGCCCGAGCGCGACGCCGCCTTCGCGGGCGAGCCGAAGCGCGTCGCGGTGCAGCACGTGCGGCTGGTCGAGCGGATCGTCTGACCCGGGCGGCGTCCGAGCCGAGCGGCGTCCGACCCGGGCGCCGTCGTCTCCGGGGCGCCGCCGACTCCGGGCGCCGTCGGGTCCGGGCCCGTCAGCTCCGGGCGCGCCGCACGGCCGCGAGGACGCCGCGGACCACGAGCGTCCCGAGCGCGATCGACCCGATCGCTCCGGTCAGGCGTGCCCAGACGTGCTTCGGCCGGTCGATCCCGGCGCGGTCGGCGGGCGAGGGGAGCGAGGCGGGCGCGAGCGTGCGGCCCGCGGCTCCCGCCTCGGCCATGTGGGCGAGCCGGCGCACGGCCTCGCGGTTGCGGATCCAGAGGAACGAGTGCATCAGCGGCTTCGGGATGAGCGTGCCCGGGCCCTTCACGGGCGCCTCGTGCATCCGCACCTTCGCGCCGCGGGCGTGCGGCTCGACCTCGACGCGCACCCGGGCCTCGCCGAGCGGCCAGCCGGCGGCCTGGATGACCATCCGGCGCGGCGGGTCCCACTCGAGAACCGTGGTGCGGTCGTCGATCACGAGCGGCCACAGGCCGAAGGAGTGGTGCAGCTGCGAGCCCACGTGCGGGAAGTCGGCGTCGACCTTCCGCATCCGCGACGCGCCGACGACCCAGCTCGGGAACAGCCAGCCGGAGGCGAGCACCGCGAAGACGGACTCGGGCGGGCAGTGGACGACGCGGGTGGTGCGGGACATCGCGGACTCCTTCGAGTGGTGGTGGGGCGCGTGGGGGCGCCGTCCCTCAGCCTGGCAGGCCGGGGGCGGCGACGGGCGCAGCGCAACGGCGGCGGCTCAGGCCGGGCGCGCCTCCGGCGACAGGTCGGGCGACTCGCGCACCCCGAACTCCTGCCGCAGCGCGCTGCGGGCGGCGTGCCAGCCGGCCATGCCGTGCACGCCCGGCCCGGGCGGGGTGGACGAGGAGCAGAGGTAGAGCCCCTTCGCGGGCGTCCGCCACGGGTCGGTCGTGGGGACCGGGCGCGAGAGCAGCTGCGCGACGCTCGCGGCTCCGGCGGCGATGTCCCCGCCCAGGTAGTTCGGGTTGTAGGCCTGCATGTCGCGGGCGGTCATCGAGGAGGCGCCGATCACGCGGTCGCGGAACCCGGGGGCGAAGCGCTCGATCTGGGCGGTGATCGCCTCCCGCTGGTCGGCGGGCGAGTACCGGGGGACGTGCGTGTACGCCCAGAGGACGTGCTTGCCCTCGGGCGCCCGGGTCGGATCGGCGATCGAGGGCTGCGCCACCAGCACGTAGGGGCTGCGGCTGTGCCGGCCGCGCTTCACGTCGCGCTCGGCGGCCGCGATCTCGGCGCGGCTCCCGCCGACGTGCAGCGTGCCCGCGCCGGCGAGCTCCGGGTTCGTCCACGGCACCGGCCCGTCGAGGGCGAAGTCGACCTTGGCCACGCCGTTGCCGTAGCGGAAGCGCTGGAGGGCCGCCGCGTACGCCGGGGGCAGCCGGTCCCCCGCCATCGCGAGCAGCGCCGTCGGCGTGCCGTCGACGAGCACGGCGCGGGCCGGCGGCAGCTCGGAGAGCGAGGTCACCTCGACGCCGGTCTCGATGGTGCCGCCGTGCGCCCGGAGGTCGTCGGCGAGCGCGTCGACGATCGACTGGCTGCCTCCGATCGGCACCGGCCAGCCGCGCGCGTGGGCGTAGGCGCCGAGCGCCAGGGCGGCCGCGGCCGTCGACGGGCTCGGCATCGGGCGGATCGAGTGCGCGGCGACCCCGGAGAACATCGCCGGGGCGACGTCCTCGCGGAAGCGCAGGTTCCACACCGGGGTGCCCTGCTCGAGCACCCGCAGCCCGAAGCGGATCAGCACGCTCGGGTCCGTCGGGATCCGCAGCAGCGCGTCGTTGGTGAAGCCCGCGACGCGGTCGGCCCGCTCGGAGAGAGGTCCCATCAGGGCGCGCCACGCCGCTCCATCGCGCCCCAGCGCCTCGACCGTGCGGTCGAGGTCGCGGTAGGCGATGCCCGCGCGGCCGCCGTCGAGCGGATGCGCGTACGAGATCTCGGGGACGACCAGCTCGATGCGCCGGTCGAGCCCGAAGGCGCGGAAGAAGCCGGACGCGAGCGCCATCGGGTGCACCGCCGAGCAGACGTCGTGGTGGAAGCCGGGCAGCGTCAGCTCCGCCGTGCGCGCGCCGCCGCCGATCGTCTCGTTGCGCTCGAGCACGGTGACCGAGAGCCCGGCCCGCGCGAGCGTGACCGCGGCGGCGAGGCCGTTGGGCCCCGCCCCGATGACGACGGCGTCGACCACGGTCACTTCCTCCGCAGGGCCGAGACGACGCCCGCGGCGCCGGCGGCGAGGGCCGCGGCGGCCCCCGCGTAGCTCAGGGCGCGGTGGCGGATCATCCAGATCTGGGGCGTCATGGTGTGCGCGCGATCGCTGAAGAGGCCGCGGGCGCCGTGATCGCCGGGGACCGGCTCGTAGACGTTGTTCGGGAGCATCGGCTCCGTCTTGTCGGGGGCCTGCTGACCGTCGAAGGCGCTGCGGGCGAGGTACCAGTCCATGAAGCGCCCGGCGAAGCGGTCGCCGAGGATGGTGCCCGCGGTCGGCTCGCCGACCCAGGTGCGGCGGCGCGGCTTGTCGGCCACGTCGGCGATCGCGATCGCGCCCACCTCGGGCTCGTAGATCGGCGGCACGGGCTGCGGGTGGTGCGGCAGCTGCGACTTCACCCAGTTGAACTGGATGGTGTTGAGCGCCGGCATGTCGACCTCGGACAGGCGCACGCGGCTCTTCGCGTGCAGCAGCTCCGCGGTGACGGCCTCGGTGAAGCCTCGGGCGCCGAACTTGGAGGCGCAGTACGCGGCCTGCAGCGGGATGCCCCGGTGCGCGAGGGCGGAGCCGACCTGGATGACGTGCCCGCGGTCGCGCGGGGTCATCCGGGAGAGGGCTGCGCGGGTGCCGTTGACGAAGCCGAAGAAGTTGACGCCCACGGCGCGCTCGAAGTCGGCGGGCTCGGTCGAGAGGAACTCGCCGAAGACGCCGACCATCGCGTCGTTGACCCACAGCTCGATCGGGCCGAGCTCGGCCTCGACCCGGTCGGCCGCCGACTCGACGGCCTCGCGGTCGGCCACGTCGGTCGGGATGCCCAGCCCGCGCCGGCCCTTCTGCTCGATCTCGGCGACCGTGGCCGCCAGCCCGTCCTCGCCGCGCGCCAGCACGGCGACGTCCCAGCCGCGGGAGGCGAGCTCGCGGACCGTGGCGCGTCCGAGCCCGGCCGTGCCGCCCGTGACGACGGCGACTCCGCGGCTCATGCGCGGGCCTCGCGGGAGGAGGTCTCGAGGCGGGGGTGCTGCGTCATGGTGCGGGCTCCTTCGTGAGGGCGCGGTGTGCGTCGGGAGTCCCACGCTAGGCGGGAGCGGCGGCGCGGCGCGCGGGGTTGCGCCCGATCGGTGGAGAGCTCGGTGGATCCGCGCCCGGGGAGGAGAATCGCTCCCGACAGCTCCCGGCTCTCCTCCAGAGACCGCCGCCAGACTGACGCCCGCCCGAGCACCCTCCGACCGGATCGACGCATGACCTCTCTCCTCGACCTGAGCCTCGTCTCCGGCCCCCTCGTCGTCGCCGTCTACGTGCTCGCGATCGGAGCGCTCCTCCTCCTGCTCGCCGCCCACGTCCGCGCTCCCCGCCGCGGGCGCTCCCGGCGCGGCGGGATCGCCGTCGCGGTCCTCCTCCTGGGCCTGATCGGCGGCGCCGCCCTGGCCGCCCTCGTCGACGGGCCAGACGGCCCGTTCGGCGTCGACTTCACGCCGGTCACCCGGGTCGCGATCGGCCTGGGGATCGGCGGGCTGGGCGTCGCGCTGGTCGTCCTCGGCCATGCGATCGCCCGCCGGCGCGTGCGGGGGGTGCTCGCGTCGCTCGCCGCCGGAGTGCTCGTCGTCGCGGCGGCCGCGATGACCGTCAACATCGACTTCGGCCAGTACCCCACGGTGCGCAGCGCGCTCGGGATCAGCGCGTACTCCGACTCCTCCGTGCCGGTCGCCGCCGCGGACGGACCGCACTCGGACCTCGCGACCTGGACGGCCCCGGCCGGGATGCCCGCGGTCGGCTCGGTCTCGACGGTCGCCATCCCCGCCACCGCGTCGGGCTTCCCGGCCCGCGACGCCGTGGTCTACCTCCCGCCCGCGGCCCTCACCGCGACCCCGCCGCTGCTGCCGGTGATGATCATGCTCTCGGGGCAGCCGGGGTCGCCCTCCGATCCGCTCTCGACCGAGAAGTTCCAGCAAGCCCTCGACGCCTACGCCGCCGCGCACGCCGGCCTCGCCCCGATCGTCGTGTCGCCCGACCAGCTGGGCGATCCGGACAAGAACCCGATGTGCGTCGACTCGCCGCTCGGGAAGTCCGCCACCTACCTCACCGTCGACGTCCCGAACTGGATCCGCGCGAACCTCCCGGTGCTCGGCGACGCGCAGCACTGGGCGATCGGCGGCCTCTCGCAGGGCGGGACCTGCTCGATCCAGCTCGGCGCCGGCTACCCGTCGCTCTTCGGCAACATCGTCGACGCCTCGGGCGAGCTCGCGCCGACCCTCGGCAGCGAGGCGGCGACGGTCGCGCAGGGGTTCGGCGGAGACCAGGCCGCCTACGAGGCCGCGAAGCCGGTGAACGTCCTCGCGGAGAACGCCCCCTACACCGGCACCGTCGCGATCTTCGGAGTCGGCGCCGAGGACACCTCGTTCCTCCCCGGAGCGAAGACCGTCTACGCCGCGGCCGTCGCCGCCGGCATGAGCGCCACCTACCTCGAGGTGCCGGACAGCGCCCACGACGTCACGGCGTGGTCGGCGACCTTCGACAAGGGCCTCGAGATCCTCGCCGACCGCTGGAAGCTCGTCCCCGCCTCCTGAGCGGCTCAGGGCCTCAGGCGCTCTCGACCAGCCGGACCGCCGCCTCGATCCCGCCGCTCCACGGCGCTCCGTGGCCCGGGACCACCCAGCGCGCCCCGGTGGGCAGGAGCGCCTGGAGCGACGCGAGCGCCTGCTCCGGCTCATCGGTGAAGGGCGCGGGCTGCGGACCCGTGCGGCCGGTGAGCACGTGGCGGGTGGTCAGCCCGTCGCCGACGAAGACCGCGTCGGCCAGCGGCACGTGCACGGCGATGCTCCCCGGGGAGTGACCCGGGAGCGCGATCACGCGGGGAGTGCCCGGCAGGTCGAGCGTCTGCCCGTCGTGCACCTCGACGACCGCGGTGAGCGGCGGGACCTTCGCGATGCCCTTCCGCAGCGCGTAGGCGGCGAAGCCGAGGAGCGGCAGGACGCGCAGCCGCGGTGTCGCGGTCCTCGGCTTCGCCCCGCCCTTCGCCCGCTCGGCGTCGGCGGCGTGCACGTGGACCGGCACGCCGTGGTCGCGGCGAAGGCGCTCGGCGAAGCCCACGTGGTCGGAGTCGCCGTGGGTCAGCACGACGCCGCGCACGTCGTCGAGGGTGCGGCCCATCGCGCGCAGCTCGGCCAGGAGCTCCGGCCAGAGGCCGGGCAGGCCGGCGTCGATGAGGGTGACGCCCTCGTCGGTGTGGACGAGGTGGACGGCGACGATGTCGGTGCCGATGCGGCGCAGGTGGGGTCCGAGTTCCATGATGGCTACGCTAGTTAGCCATCATGGCTACTGTCAATAGCTATACTCGGCCCATGCCCACTCCCGACCGCACCTCCCTCGAGGCGATCGTGCGCGCCGCCGGCGAGCTCCTCGAGCGCGACGGGCTCGCCGGGGTCACGATGCAGGCCGTCGCGCAGAGCGTCGGAGTCCGCGCCCCCTCCCTCTACAAGCGCGTCGAGGGGCGCGAGACGCTGATCCGCCTCGTCGCCGCGGACGCCCTGACCGTGCTCGCCGACCGCCTCGCCGACGCCCCCGACCCCGCCGCGCTCGCCGACCGCCTCCGCGCCTTCGGCCACGAGCGGCCGGCCGCGTTCCTCCTCGTGATGGCCCCCGCTCCCGGCACGCCCGTCGCCGCCCAGGAGTACCGCGACGCGGCGAGCGCCCGCCTGCTGGACCTCACCGCGCAGCTGGCGGGCGAGGAGGACGCCCTCGAGGCGGCGCGCACGCTGACCGCCTGGGCGACGGGGTTCATCGGGATGGAGATCACCGGCGCCTTCACCCTCGGCGGCGACGTGGAGAGCGCCTGGCGCTTCGGGCTGGGGCGGATCGTCTCCGCGCTCGCTCCGGCCGCGTCGCGCTGAGCGCCGCCGCTCAGGCCCGGCGGAGCGCCGCCTCGTCCTCGAGGAACCGCGGACGGCACGCGACGATCCCGCTGACCAGCAGCACCGCCACTCCGGCGAACAGCAGCGCGTACGCGCCGCCCCAGTCCCCCTGCGCCTCGTAGAGCACGCCGATCAGCAGCGGACCGAGGCAGGCGAGCCCGTAGCCGAGCCCCTGCGTGGCGCCGGAGAGGGTCGAGGAGCCGGTGGTCGTCCGCGTCCGCGCATTCACGAGCGTCAGCGTCATCGGGAACGTGCTGACGCCGAGCCCGAGGCAGACCACCCACGCCACGGCCCCCTCCAGCGGAGCGACGACGAGGCCGGCGTAGCCGACCGCGAGCAGCGCGCAGCACACCACCACGACCACGACCGGGTTGCGCATCCCCAGCGTCAGCGGCGGCACCACGAACGCGGCGGCGAGGCCGAACACCGAGAACAGCGCCAGCAGCGCCCCGCCCTGCGCCGGATCCGCGCCCGCATCGACGAGGATCGTCGGCAGCCAGGTGATGATCCCGTAGGTGTGCAGACCGGTCATCCCGAGCATCAGCACCATCGCCCAGAGCAGCGGCGTGCGCCAGGCCCCGTCCACGCGGCCGCCGGCGGCGGCCGGAGCCGCCCCGCCTCCTCCGCGGGCCGCGAGCGCCGCCCAGAGCAGGCACGCCGCGGCCGTCATCACGGCCCAGATCCCGATCGCCCAGCGCCACCCCGCCGTCGAGGCCAGCGGCACCGCGACCAGCGGAGCGACGAACTGGCCCACCTGCAGCAGCGCCAGGTAGAGCGAGCTGACCGTCTTGATCCGCTCGGCGAAGTACCGCTTCACGATCGGCACGATGAGCACGTTCGTGGTGCCCACGCCCGCGAAGGCGACGACGGTCGAGAGCACCAGAGCGACCGGGCTCGGGCTGAGCGCGCGGAGGGCGATGCCCAGTGTGGTCACCAGCGTCGCGATCGCGAGCGTGCGCTCCAGGCCGATCCGGCGCGAGACGGCCGCGGCGACGAAGCCGAAGACGGCGAAGGAGGCAGTGACGATCGTGCCCAGCGCCCCGTAGAGCGAGGGCCCGAAGCCGAGATCGCCGCCGATCGTGTCGAGCAGCGGGCTGAAGCCGGTGACGGCGGTGCGGAGGTTCAGCGCGGTGATCGCGATGGCGGCGAGAGCCAGGAGGGCGGTGGCGCGGAGCGTCGGTGCTGCGGTCATGGGGTCCCCGAGAGATAGGATGATGGGATGAATCCTGGCGAGTCTAGCCCCGCGGCGCCGTTCCAGCGCGAGAGCGTGATCGACCACGTCACGGCGCTGTTCCACGAGGAGATCCGCTCCGGCCGCTGGGCCGTCGGCGAGCGGATCCCGGTGGAGGCCGAGCTCGCCCGCTGGACCGGCGCCGGACGCAACTCCGTCCGCGAGGCCGTCCAGGCCCTCGTGCAGGCGGGCCTCGTGCGGCGGGAGCAGGGGCGCGGCACGTTCGTCACCGCGCGATCGCAGCTCGCCGAGTCGCTGCGCCGCCGCATCCCGAGCGCCGCCCGCCGGGAGGGCCTCGAGCTGCGGTTCGCGATCGACGGGGCGACGGCCGCGCTGGCGGCCGAGCGCCGCTCCGGGGAGGACGTCGCCTCCCTCCGCGCCCTGCTGGCCCGCCGGGCCCGCTCGTGGGAGGCGCCGGAGCTCGCCGAGCGGATCGCCGCGGACACCGCGCTGCACCGGGCCGTCGTCGTCGCGACCCACAACGACCTGTTCGTCGAGCTCTACGACGGCCTCACCGGCATGTTCGAGTCGGTGCTGGAGGAGGACGTCGTCGGCGAGGAGGACGTGCACGCCCGCCAGCACGCCGAGCTGGTCGAGGCGATCGCCGCAGGCGACGCCGAGGGGGCGCGGCGCCGGATCGAGGAGCTGCTCGCGCCGCTGCTGGCCGAGGCGCAGCACGACGACGGCTGAGGGGAATCCTCCGCGGCCGGCGGCGGACTGCACGCGCTCGCGGCCGGTTCCGAGCCGCCCGCCGAGTGGGATCAGCCCCGCGGCCGACGGGTCGACCAGAGCGCCCACGCCACCAGCAGCGGCTGGAACGCGAGGCGCACGGCGCGCTTGCGGTCGGTGTCGAGGCCGAAGGCGCTCGTCCGCGTCACCCACTGCGAGACGTTGCCCGGGAAGATCGCGGTGAAGAAGGCGGCGGCCGCGGCTCCGACCAGCGGCGCCCGGCGGCGCGCGAGCACCAGCGAGGCGCCCAGGCCGATCTCGACCACGCCCGAGGCGAGCACGACCGCGTCCTTGTCCAGCGGCACCCACTCGGGCACCTGCGCCTGGAACTCCTCCCGCTTGCGGGTGAGGTGGCTCACCCCCGCGAAGAGGAGGGCGGAGCCGAGGAGCACCTTGGCGCCGGTGCGGAGGAGGGAGGGGGAGGAGGATGTCATGCGCTCCATCGTTCCCGATGCGGGCCGCCGCCGCCGCCGTGGCGCGGCCACTGCGCACGAACGTGCCGGTGTCGGAGGCGGCGCCTAGTCTGATCGCGTGACTGACCGCATCCTCGTCCTCACCACCGGTGGCACCGTCGACAAGGAGTACTCGCTCGCGGGCGAGCTCGAGATCGGCGCCCCGATGGTGCCGCGCCTGCTCGCCCCGGTGCTCACCACGCTCGAGTTCCGCGTCGAGGAGGTCCTCGCCAAGGACAGCCTCGAGCTCGACGACGCCGATCGGGCCCTCATCCGCGAGCGGGTGCTCGCCGCCGAGGAGGACCGGATCGTCCTCACCCACGGCACCGACACGATGACCGCGACGGCCGAGGCCCTCGGCGTCGTCCGCGATCGGGTGGTCGTCCTCACCGGCGCGATGCAGCCCGCACGGATGCTCGACAGCGACGCCGCGTTCAACCTCGGCACCGCGGTGGCCGCCGTGCAGCTGCTGCCGCCGGGCGTCTACCTCGCGATGAGCGGGCGGGTGCTGCCCGCCGGCTCCGTGGTGAAGGACCGGTCGATCGGGGTGTTCCTCCCGGCCTGAGCCGGACCAGGATCGAGGGGCGCCCGCGGACGGGCTCCCGGCCGGACCGGCGTCAGGCCTCGGCGAGCTCCGCGGTGCAGGCCGCGCAGAGCCCGAAGACGTCCACGACGTGGTGCGCGTCCGTGAAGCCGTTCTGCGACGCGACCGAGCGCGCCCACTCCTCGACCTCGTCGGCCGCGATCTCGACCGTCAGCCCGCAGCGGCGGCAGATCAGGTGGTGGTGGTGCGTCCCCGGCGTGCAGGCGCGGTAGAGGCTCTCGCCCTCGGGCGACTGCAGCGAGTCGGCCTCGCCCTCCACGGCCAGGTCCGAGAGCGCGCGGTAGACCGTCGCGAGCCCGATCGGCGAGCCGGAGGCGTGCAGCGCACTGTGCAGGCCCTGGGCGCTGACGAAGTCCTCGCGACGCCCGAGAGCCTCGCGCACCGCCTCGCGCTGCCACGTGTTGCGCTTGACCACTGGACCACCTCCACTCCGCACGACCCGGGCCACGCTACCGCCCCCCGCCGACGGCGAGCCGGGAGCGCCGGACGCCCTTGCGGCCGATGATCCGGCAGACCGCGTAGATCGCGAACGAGATCGTCGTCACGTAGGGGCTGATCGGGATCGATCCGCCCAGCGCGAGCAGGATGCCGCCCACCAGCGCGCCGACGGCGAAGAGCACGCTCAGCAGCGGCACGACCACCGGCGAGGCGGAGAGGCGCAGCGCCGCGGCCGCCGGCGTCACCAGGATCGCGAGCACGAGCAGCGAGCCGACGATCTGCACCGAGACGGCGACCGCGAGGCCGAGCAGGAGCATGAACGCGATCGAGAGCGCCCGGGTGGGGATGCCGCGCGCGGCCGCCACGTCGGCGTCGACGCTCGCGAAGGTGAGGGGGCGCCAGATCAGCGCGAGACCGACGAGGACGACCACCGAGATGCCGATCAGCCACCCGAGCTGCGGGTCGTCGACCGCGACGATCTGCCCGGTGAGCAGGCCGAACTTGTTCGCGCTGCGGCCCGGGTAGAGGGCCAGGCAGAGGATGCCGATGCCGAGTCCGAACGGCATCAGCACCGCGATGATCGAGTTGCGGTCGCGGGCGCGCGAGCCGAGCACGCCGATCAGGACGGCCGCGATCAGCGAGCCGACGATCGATCCCTCGACGACGCCGACGCCCAGCAGCAGACCTGCGGACGCCCCCGCGAACGAGAGCTCGCTGATGCCGTGGACCGCGAACGCCATGTCGCGCGACATCACGAAGACGCCGATGAGCCCGCCGACCACTCCGAGGACCGCGCCGGCGATCACCGAGTTCATCAGGAGCGACAGCAGCGCTCCGTAGTCCGAGAAGTCGAAGATCTGCGACCAGACGTCCGTCACGACTGCCCCTCCTCGTGCTCGTGCACGTGCGAGTGGTCGGGGGCGCCGACCACGATGACCCGGCCCCGGGCGCGGATCACGTCGACGGGTGCGTCGTAGAGCTCGCTGAGCACCTCCGAGCGCAGGACCTCGTCGGGGGTGCCGATCCGGAATCGGCCGCCGGCGAGGTAGAGCACGCGGTCCACCATGCCGAGCACCGGATTCACGTCGTGCGTGACGAAGAGGACGCCGAGGTTCCGCTCGCGGCGGTGCCGGTCGATCAGCTCGCTGACCGCCCGCTGGTGGGCGAGGTCGAGCGCGATCAGCGGCTCGTCGCAGAGCAGGAGCGCCGGGTCGCCCGCGAGCGCCTGGCCGACGCGGACGCGCTGCTGCTCGCCGCCGGACAGGCTGCCGATGGGGGCGTCGGCGAAGGCGGTGGCGCCGACGGCCTCGAGCAGCGCGTCGACGGCCGCGCGCCGGGAGCGGGAGGGCAGGGGCAGGCCGAACCGGTGGCCGTCGATCCCGAGCCCGAGCAGATCGCGGGCGCGCAGCGGCGTGCCCTCGTCGGCGAGCCTCTGCTGCGGGATGTAGCCGATGCGCCGGTTGCCGCGGTGCACGGGCTCGCCGAGCACCTGCAGCTCCCCCGCGCTCAGCTGCTGCTGGCCGAGCACCGCGCGCAGGAGGCTCGTCTTGCCGGAGCCGTTCGCGCCGAGCACCGCGACGAACTCGCCGGCGCGCACGTCGAGGTCGACGCCGCTCCACAGCTCGCGGTCGCCGAAGCGGAGGCCGGCGCCGCGCAGCCGCAGCACGGACGCCGAAGGGCCCGCCTCCGGGGAGACGGGCCTGGTCGGGGAGTCGTGGCTCACTGGGAGAGGGCTCCCTCGATCGCGTCGAGGTTGGCGGTCATCCAGCCGGTGTAGTCGTCGCCCTCGGGCAGCGTCTCGGTGACGGGGACGGCCGGGATCCCGGCGGCCTTCGCGGCGTCGAGCACCGCGTCCGTCTGCGCGCCCTCGGTCTGCTCGTTGTAGATCAGCGCGTCGACGGCCTCGCCGGAGAACAGCGCCAGCGTCTCCTGGAGCGTGGTCGCGGGGACGTCGGTGCCCTCCTCGACCGCCTCGCTGAAGGCCTCGGGAGTCGCGTCGGTCAGGCCGAGCGCGTCGGTCATGTACAGCGGGACGGGCTCGGTGATCGCGATGGAGCGGCCGGAGAGCGTGCCCTTCAGCTCGCCCTCGCGGGCGATCAGAGCGTCGAGCCCCTCGTCGAGGGTGGCGAGATTGGCGGAGTAGGCGGAGGCGTTGTCGGGGTCGAGCGCGGCGAGCTCGTCGCCGATCCGCCCCGCGACCTCCTTCATCACCGAGAGGTCGTACCAGACGTGCTCGTTGAACTCCGCGTGCTCGTGCCCGCCCTCCGACTCCTCCTCGTCCGCGTGGTCGTGGACGTCCTCCAGGCCGGCGATCACGGTGGCCGTGATGACCGGGGCCTCGGTGCCGGCCGCGCTGATCATGGTGTCGAGGAAGTGGTCGTAGCCGCCGCCGTTCTCGATCACGAGGGTCGCGCCGGACACGGCGAGCTGGTCGCGGGCGGTGGCCTCGTACTCGTGCGGGTCCTTGTCCGGGCTGTCGATGATGCTGGTCACCTCGACCAGGTCGCCGCCGATGCTCGAGACGAGGTCGCCGTAGACGTTCGTCGACGCGACGACCTTCACGGGCCCGCCCGCGGCGGCGGCGGAGGAGCTGTCGGAGGCGCTGCCCGCTCCGGAGCAGCCGCTCAGGGCGAGCGCGGTGCCGCCGAGGAGGGCGGTGAGGGCGAGGAGGCGGGTCTTCACGGTGAGCCGATCTGGGTCAGGGGCCGGGCGGGTGCCCCCACGCTAACGGCTATTGATAACGATTGTCAAAATCGTGCAGAGGCGCCCGCCGGTCATCCGCGGACACACGCGGACACGGGGCGACACGCGCCTCGCTCCGGCCCCCTCGCCCCTGGCACAGTCGCTGCACACCGCCCCCGACGAGACGAGGACACCGTGACCACCACCGCACCCACGACCACCGGCGCCGACGCCGCGACGACCATCGGCACCGACGCCGCGACGACCATCGGCACCGACGCCGCGACGACGATCGTCGCCGCCGCCGAGCACTGGTCGACCGCCCCCCGGCCCGACTCCCCCGACGCCTGGCTCGTCCGCGCCGAGGAGGTCGCCGCCGTGCTCGCGACCGACGCCCTCGAGCGCGACCGCGCCGGCGCCGCCCCCTTCGCCGAGGTCGCCCTGCTCAAGGCGGCCGGCCTCGTCACGCTGCTCGGGCCCGCCGAGCACGGCGGCGGCGCCCAGGAGTGGACCACCGCCCTCCGCGTCGTCCGCACCGTCGCGCGCGGCGACGGCTCGATCGGCCAGCTGCTCGGCTACCACTACCTCTGGGCCTGGGCGGCCCGCCTCGTGGGGACCCCTGAGCAGATCATCGCGGTCGAGCAGCTCGCGACCGAGGGGGACCTCCTCTACGGAGGCGCGGTGAACCCGCGCGACTCCGACCTCACCGTGCGGGAGGAGGGCGACGAGCTGGTCTTCACCGGCCGCAAGTCGTTCTCGACCGGCGGCGTGGTCAGCGACCTGACCGTGCTCGAGGGGGTGCTCGAGGGGACGGACACCCACCTCTTCGCGATCGTCCCCACCGATCAGGAGGGGATCGTCTTCGGCCGCGACTGGGACAGCCTCGGCCAGCGGCTCACCGAGTCCGGCTCCGTCGAGATCCGCGGCGTCCGCGTGCCGTGGGCGGCGGCGGCCGGCTTCGTCGACAGGGTCTACCGTCCGCTCGTCTACAACACCCTCAACGTGCCCGTCATCCAGCAGGTCTTCGCCGAGTTCTACCTCGGCATCGCGCAGGGAGCGCTCGAGCGCGCGGCGCAGTACACCCGCGAGCGCACCCGGGCCTGGCCGTACGGCGGCGACGACAAGGAGCGCGCCGGCGACGAGTGGTACGTGCTCGAGGGATACGGCGACCTGCAGTCCCGGCTCTGGGCCGACGAGGCGCTGATCGACGCGACGGGGGCCGCGCTCTCGGCCGCGCTGCACGCTCCGCGCGAGGAGCTGACGCCTCGGCGCCGCGGCGAGATCGCCGTGCGGATCGCCGCGGCCAAGGCTCGGATCGTGGAGGACGGCCTCGCCACGGCGACCCGCGTCTTCGAGCTGACCGGCGCCCGCGCCTCCGCGAGCTCGGTCGGACTCGACCTCTACTGGCGGAACCTCCGCACCCACTCCCTGCACGATCCGCTGCCCTACAAGCGCCGCGAGGTCGGCGTCTTCGCCCTGCTCGACACCGTCCCCGAGCCCAGCTGGTACACCTGATCGGCCGCGGGGCGCGTCCTGCTCCGGCGGAGCGCCCCGCCCATACGCCGCCCCGGCGTCGATCCGCGACAGGCCGGAGCGGAGCCCCGGGGTAGCGTGAAGGCCGAGCGGAGGGAGGACCGTGGCCGTCACGCTGCACGACGTCGCCCGCGCCGCCGACGTCTCGATCAAGACCGTCTCGAACGTGATCAACGACTATCCGCACGTGCGCCCGGCCACCCGCTCCCGGGTGCAGGCGGCCATCGCGCAGCTGGGCTACCGGCCCAACCTCTCCGCGCGGAGCCTGCGCCGCGGCCGTACCGGCGTGATCGGCCTCGCCCTGCCGGAGCTGAGCCTCCCCTACTTCGCCGAGCTCGCCGACAGCGTGATGCGCGCCGCCGACGAGCGCGGCCTGACGGTGCTGATCGAGCAGACCGGCGGCGACCCCGAGCGCGAGCGGAGCGTCCTGGCGAGCGAGCGCCGGCAGCTCACCGACGGGCTGCTCTTCAGCCCGCTGGGCCTCGCCGACGAGGACGCGCTCGCGGTCGGCTTCCCCCTGGTGCTGCTCGGCGAGCGGATCTTCACCGGGCTGGTCGACCACGTCACCATGCAGAACACCGCCGCGGCGCACGCGGCCACCGCGCACCTGCTCGCCTCCGGCCGGCGCCGGATCGTGGCGCTCGGGACCCACCCCGACGCCGCCGTCAGCTCGGCGTCGCTCCGCCTCGAGGGCTACCGCGCCGCACTCGCCGAGGCCGGCATCGCCTACGACGAGCGGATGATCGGCGTCTCGGGCCCGTGGCGGCGCTCCGGCGGCGCCGAGGCGATGCGCCGCGTGCTGGCCTCCGGGCTCGACTTCGACGCCGTGTTCGCGCTCAACGACACCCTCGCGCTCGGCGCGGTCCGCGCGCTCCAGGAGGCGGGGGTCCGCGTCCCCGAGGAGGTGGCGGTGATCGGCTTCGACGACATCGACGAGGCGGGCTACTCCTCCCCCAGCCTCTCCAGCGTGGACTCGGGGCGCGACGAGATCGCGCGCACCGCGGTCGAGGTGCTGCAGGCCCGGATCGAGGGCACCCGCACCGGCCCCGGGACGCTCCACGAGGCGGCGTTCACCGTGGTCGCCCGGGAGTCGACCGCGGGCCGGCCGATCGCGGAGGACCCGGCCGTCGGACGGGCGTCGGCCGGGGCCTAGGCGCAGGTCCCGCTGCCGCAGATCTCGCGGCGGATCCATGCTCCCGCGTCCACGACGGCCAGCTCGCCGCGGCGGAGGAGCCGGCTCCACTCCACGGCCCGCGTCGTCAGCCGGTCGTCGGCCGAGCCGCGGACGTCGCCGCCGACGGTGCGGAGGAACAGGTGCGCGAGCGGGCCGCCGAGGTACAGCGTGGCGCCCGCGACGCCGGCGAAGTGGCGGGCCTGGCCGCGGGTGCCGTCGTCGTAGGGGCGGCGGAAGCCCTTCCCCCGGACCCGGTTGCGGCCGCCGTGCGCCAGGTCGAGGGCGCCGAGCGGGGCGCTGCGGATGCCGGCGACGTCCTTCGCGACGGCCGCGAGGAACGCGCGCGGGCGGGGATGCGACGCCGCGAGGGCGTCGGCGCGGTCGGCGAGCTCGGAGCAGGCGTCGGTGACGGCATCGGAGGTGGGCACCCGCCCAGTCGAGCACAGGTGCGCTGAGCGGCGGCGGGGAGACGCGACGCCCGAAGAGGTCTGCCGCCGTCGGCAGCGGCGAGCAGCGAGGCAGGAGGGGGCCGGTGCCGCTCTTGACAGCGGCCGAGCCGGGGCGGACCATCGTGTACAACGTTAGAAAGACCGCTCGCCGCCGAGCCCGCTGCGGGAGCCCGAAGCCCGAAAGGCCCTCATGACCGACGCCCCCGCCGCCACCGCGCGCATCAGCCTCGACCCCGCCGCGGTCGTCGCCCCCGTCACTCCGCGCCTCTTCGGCTCGTTCGTCGAGCACCTCGGCCGCTGCGTGTACGACGGCATCTACGAGCCCGGCCACCCCGCCTCGAACGAGGACGGCTTCCGCCTCGACGTGGTCGAGCTGGTCAAGGAGCTGGGCACCACGACGATCCGCTACCCCGGCGGCAACTTCGTCTCGGGCTACCGCTGGGAGGACGGCGTCGGCCCCCGCTCCGAGCGCCCCCGCCGCCGCGACCTGGCCTGGCACTCGCTCGAGACCAACGAGGTCGGGCTGGACGACTTCGCGAAGTGGGCGGAGCTGACCGGCAGCGAGATCATGTACGCCGTCAACCTCGGCACCCGCGGCGTCCTCGAGGCGCTCGACGTCCTCGAGTACGCCAACGGACCGGCCGGCACCGCTCTCGCCGACCAGCGCATCGCCAACGGCGGGACCGAGCCCTACGACATCCGGATGTGGTGCCTCGGGAACGAGATGGACGGCCCCTGGCAGGTCGGCCACATGAGCGCCGACGACTACGGCAAGCTCGCCTCCCGCACCGCCAAGGCCCTCAAGATCGCCGACCCCTCGCTCGAGCTGGTCGTCTGCGGCTCGTCGAGCTCGTCGATGCCCACCTTCGGCGAGTGGGAACGCGTGGTCCTCGAGCACGCGTACGACGACGTCGAGTACGTCTCGTGCCACGCCTACTACCAGGAGTACGACGGCGACCTCGGCTCCTTCCTCGCCTCCTCCCTCGACATGGAGTACTTCATCGCCACCGTCGCAGCGACGGTGGACCACGTGAAGTTCAAGCTCAAGAAGACGAAGGACATCAAGCTCTCCTTCGACGAGTGGAACGTCTGGTACCTCGAGGAGTGGCAGGCCAAGGAGAAGGCCGACGCCGAGGGCGACCAGAGCACCCGCGAGTGGGCCTACGCCCCGCGCCTGCTCGAGGACGTCTACTCCGTCGCCGACGCCGTCGTCCTCGGCAACCTGATGATCACGCTGCTGAAGAACTCCGACCGGGTCACCTCCGCCTCCCTCGCGCAGCTCGTCAACGTGATCGCGCCGATCATGACCGAGCCGGGCGGAGCCGCCTGGCGCCAGACCACGTTCTTCCCGTTCTCGACCACCGCGCGCCTGGCCTCCGGCTCGGTGCTGCGCCCCCGGATCGACGCGGGGACCTACTCGACCGCCCGCCACGGCGACGCTCCGCTCATCGACTCCGTCGCCACCGTCGACGAGGGCCGCGCGGCCGTCTTCCTGGTGAACCGGTCGCAGACGGAGCCGATCGAGGTCACCGTCGACGTCAGCGGCCTCGGAGTCTCGAGCATCGCGGAGGCGGTGGCACTGTTCGACGAGGACCCCTACGCGAAGAACACGCGTGACGACCAGGACCGCGTGCGCCTGCGCGAGGCCCCGGCGACGCTCGAGGACGGCGTGCTGACGCTGACCCTCCCGCCCGTCTCGTGGACGGCGGTCGCGCTCACGGCGTAGCGGCGTCCGACCCGCGGGACCGCGTCCGGCTTCCCGGAGCCGCGCGGTCCCGCGGGCCCCGTCGGGAACCGTCCCGGCTCAGGCCGCAGCCGCAGCGGGGAGGAGGCGCTCGAGCTGGTCCGCGAGGTCGTCCGCCACCCTCACGAGTACGTGGCGGGGATCGGGCTCGACAACCTCGAGACGGCGGGTCCGCCCGAGCGCTTCGCCGACGCCTACCGCCTCGCCTGGGAGGCCGGCCTGGGCCGGACCGCCCACTCCTCCGAGCACGCCCCGACCGCGGCCAACACGACGACCTGCCTCGATCTGCTGGGCTGCGACCGGATCGACCACGGCTACTTCGTCCTCGAGGACCCCGCCGTCGTCGAGCGCGTCCGCGAGCAGGGCGTCGTGTTCACCGTCGCCTCGACGACCTCGCGCCGCTCCTGGCGGCCCTGGCGGCGCGCGTCCATCCGGGCGATGCTCGATGCGGGACTGCGGGTCGTGCCCTGCTCCGACGATCCCGGGATGTTCCCGACCACGCTCGCCGACGAGTACCGCCTCGCCGCCGGCCCGATCGGCGCGACCGCCGCGCAGCTGCGCGCGATGGCGCTCACCGGAGCGGAGGCCTCCTGGCTGCCCGCCGACGAGAAGGAGAGTCTGCGCGCGTCGTTCGCCGCGGAACTGGACGCGCTGGACGCGGAGTTCGGGCTCGTCTGAGGCCCGACACGCGACGGGCTCCCCGCCCTGACAGAGTGGACGGATGAGCCCCCTCCCCGATCCCCTGGCCTTCGACCTCGAGGCGCTGCGCCGGGAGGTGCTGCCGGACGACGGGGGCGAGGTCGACGACAGCATCCCCGCGCTCGCGGACGCCGACCCGGGACTCTGCGCGATCGCGCTCGTCCTGCCCGACGGGTCCGTCCGCGCGAGCGCCGACGCGGAGGCGCGGTTCAGCATCCAGTCGGCCGTGAAGCCGTTCCTGTTCGCGCTCGCGCTCCTCGACACCGGCGGCGACGCGCTCGACCGCGTCGGCATCGAGCCCACCGGCGAGGCCTTCGACGCCCTCACGCTCGAGAGCGGCACCGGGCGCCCGCCGAACCCGATGGTCAACGCGGGAGCGCTGCTGACCGCCGCCCTGGTCGACGGGGGCGACGCCGACGGCCGGAGCGAGCGGATCCTCCGCGGCCTCTCCGCCTTCGCCGGCCGCCCGCTCTCCGTCGACGAGAGCGTCGCCGCCGACGAGCACCTCCTCGGCGACCGGAATCACGCCCTCGCGCACCTGATGCGCGCGGAGGGCACCCTGCATCGCAGCGCCGACGACGCCGTCTCCGCGTACGCCCGGGCGTGCGCCGTGCTGGTCGACGTCCGCGACCTGGCCGCGATGGGCGCGACGCTCGCGTTCGGCGGCGTGCACCCGGGGACCGGCGAGCGGGTCGTGCCGGCGTCGGTCGCGCGCGACGTGGTCGCGGTCATGGCGACGTGCGGTGTCTACGACGGCTCGGGCCGCTGGATGCGCGCGGTCGGCGTCCCCGCCAAGTCGAGCGTCTCGGGCGCCCTCGTCCTCTCCGCTCCCGGCCGCCTCGGCGCCGCCGTCGTCAGCCCACCGCTGGACCCCCAGGGCACCAGCGTCCGCGGCGCCCGCGTCGCTGCCCGCCTGAGCGACGCCCTCGCCCTGCACTCCTTCGCCGTCTCCCCCCGCTGACCGCTGCCGTTCCCCCGGTCTCCCCGCTCCCGCCGGCGCAGCCGCGGCCCGTGCCCCGCGCCGTCGCAGGCGCCCACCGCACCCTCAGCGGAGACCACCCGCCCTCCCGCGACAGCGAAGGGCCGAGCCGCATCCGTGCACGCTCGCCCTCAGGGCCGAGCCACGTCAGCGCACGCTCGCCCGCAGGGCCGAGCTGACCGCCGAATCGCGTTCCAGCGATTCGCCGTAGCGGTACGCTCCCCGCCCCGCGGAACACACCACCTCGTACAGCCGACCGCGGAGCGGATGACGACGAAGGAGGAATCCGCTCGATCGAGCACCGCCGAGCTCACCGCCGAATCGCGTTCCAGCGATTCGCCGTAGCGGTACGCTCCCCGCCCCGCGGAACGCACCACCTCGTACAGCCGACCGCGGAGCGGATGACGACGAAGGAGGAATCCGCTCGATCGAGCACCGCCCAGCTCACCGCCGAATCGCGTTCCAGCGATTCGCCGTAGCGGTACGCTCCCCGCTCCACGAAACGCACCACCTCGTACAGCCGACCGCGGAGCGGATGACGACGAAGGAGGAATCCGCTCGATCGAGCACCGCCGAGCTCACCGCCGAATCGCGTTCCAGCGATTCGCCGTAGCGGTACGCTCCC
>NZ_PSUC01000028.1:22894-31782 GCF_002931635.1 Rathayibacter sp. AY2B7
ACCGCGGAGCGGATGACGACGAAGGAGGAATCCGCTCGATCGAGCACCGCCGAGCTCACCGCCGAATCGCGTTCCAGCGATTCGCCGTAGCGGTACGCTCCCTGCTCCACGACACGCCCCCACCTCGTACAGCCGACCGCGGAGCCGATGACGACGAAGGAGGAATCCGCTCAATCCAAGAGCAGCGCCGGTTCCTCCAGCACGCTGGCGACGTCGGCGACGAAGCGGCTGACCACGTCGCCGTCGACGACGCGGTGGTCGAAGGAGCCGCCGACCGTGGTGACGAAGCGGGGGCGGACCTCGCCGTCGACGACCCAGGGCTTCTGCTTGATCGTGCCGAGGGCGATGATCGCGACTTCGCCGGGGTTGAGGATCGGGGTGCCCGTGTCCATCCCGAAGACGCCGATGTTGGTGATGGTGATGGTGCCGTTCTGCATGTCGGCGGCGGTGGTCTTGCCGTCGCGGGCGTCGAGGGTGAGCTTCTCGAGGGCCTGGGCCAGTTCGAGGAGGCTCATCGACTGGGCGTCCTTGACGTTGGGGACGAGCAGTCCGCGCGGGGTGGCCGCGGCGATGCCGAGGTTGACGTAGTGGCGGACGACGATCTCGGTGTCGGTCCAGGCGGAGTTGACGGTGGGGTTGCGGCGGACGGCCCAGATGATGGCCTTGGCCATGATGAGCAGCGGCGAGACCTTGACGCCGGCGAAGTCGGGCGAGTTCTTGAGGCGCTTGACGAACTCCATGGTGCGGGTCGCGTCGACGTCGACGAAGACGCTGACGTGGGGCGCGGTGAACGCGCTCGTCGACATCGCGGCGGCGATCGCCTTGCGGACGCCGCGCACGGGGATGCGCTCCTCGCGGTCGTCGCCCCAGGCGGGGGTCTGGATGTTGCGGAAGACGCTGGCCTGGGAGGCGTGGCGGATGACGTCGTCGCGGGTGACCTCGCCGGCGAGGCCGGTGGCCTGCACCTCGAGGAGGTCGACGTCGAGGTCTTTCGCGAGCTTGCGGATCGGCGGCTTCGCGATGACGGGGAGCGCGGCGGCGGCCTGCGCGGGGTGGGCCGGGATCGCGGGCACCTCGGAGCCGATCGAGCCGGCTCCGGCCTGGACGGTGATGATCGCGGTGCCGACGTCGACCGTCTGGCCCTCGTCGACGAGCACGTCGACCACGGTGCCGCTGAACGGCGAGGGGAGCTCGACGAGCGACTTGGCGGTCTCGATCTCGACGAGGACCTGGTTGACGGCCACCTCGTCGCCGACCTTGACCTTCCAGGCCACGATCTCGGCCTCGGTGAGGCCCTCGCCGACGTCGGGGAGGAGGAACTGCTCTGTCATCGGGGGGACTCCTGTGGGCTCGTGCGGGCGGATGTCGCGCGCGTCAGTACGCGAGCGAGCGGTCGACGGCCTCGAGCACGCGGTCGACGTCGGGGAGGAAGAGCTTCTCGACCTTGGCGGGCGGGAAGGGGGTGTCGAAGCCGGCGACCCGGAGGACCGGCGCCTCCAGCGAGAAGAAGGCGCGCTCGGTGACGGTCGCCGCGATCTCGGAGCCGAGGCTCACGTTCGCGGACGCCTCCTGCGCGACGACGAGCCGGCCGGTCCTGCGGACCGACGCGAGCAGCGGCTCCCAGTCGATCGGGGAGAGCGAGCGCAGGTCGACGACCTCGACGCTCGTGCCCTCCTCGCCCGCGAGCTCGGCGGCCTGGAGGAGGACCGCGACCATCGGGCCCCAGCCGACCAGCGTGACCTCGGTGCCCTGGCGGACGACGCGGCTGGCGTGCAGCGGCGCAGCGGATCCGCTGAGGTCGACGTCGCCCTTGGGCCAGTAGCGGCTCTTGGGCTCGAAGAACATGACGGGGTCGTCCGAGGCGATGGCCTCCTGGATCATCCAGTAGGCGTCGTTGGGAGTCGACGGGCTGACCGCGCGCAGGCCCGCGGTGTGCGCGAAGTACGCCTCGTTGCTCTCCTGGTGGTGCTCGACCGCTCCGATGTGCCCGCCGTAGGGCACGCGGATGACGACGGGCATGGTGATCGCGCCCTCGTGGCGGTTGGTCATCTTGGCCAGCTGCGAGGTGATCTGGTCGAACGCCGGGTAGATGAACCCGTCGAACTGGATCTCGCAGACCGGACGGAAGCCGCGCATCGCGAGCCCGATCGCGGTGCCGACGATGCCGGACTCGGCGAGCGGCGTGTCGAGCACGCGCTTCGCCCCGAACTCGGCGTGCAGGCCCTCGGTGATGCGGAAGACCCCGCCCAGGGGGCCGATGTCCTCGCCCATCAGGAGGACTCGGTCGTCCTGCGTCATCGCGCGGCGGAGGCCGGCGTTGAGCGCCTTGGCCATGGACATGGACTCGAGCTGCGACCCGGTGAGGGGCGGCTGCGCGGCCGTCGTGCTGGTGTCGATCGTCATCACTCGCCTCCGAACGATTCTTCGTAGCGCTGCAGCCACGCCTTCTGCTCCTCGACGAGCACGTGCGGCTCCGAGTAGACGTGGTCGAACATGACGCCCGTGGGCGGGACCTCGAGGGCGAGGAGGCGGCGGCGGATGTCGGACGCGAAGTCCTTCGCCTCCTCGTCGACCTCGTCGAAGAAGGACTGCTCCACGCCCTCGCTCCGCAGGAACGCGGCGAAGCGGGTGATCGGGTCCTTCGCGACCCACGAGGCGAGCTCGTCGTCGGTGCGGTACTTCGTCGGGTCGTCGCTCGAGGTGTGCGCGCCGATCCGGTACGTCAGCGCCTCGATGAACTGGGGACCGCCGCCGGAGCGCGCGTCCTGCAGGTGCTTGGCGGTGACCGCGTAGCTCGCGAGCACGTCGTTGCCGTCGATCTGCACGCCGGGGATGCCGAAGCCGGAGGAGCGGAGGTAGAGGGGGCTGCGCGACTGCGTGGCCACGGGGACCGAGATCGCGTAGTGGTTGTTCTGGAGGAAGAAGACCTCGGGAGCCTGGTAGCTCGCGGCGAAGACCATCGCCTCGCTGACGTCGCCCTGGCTGGAGGCGCCGTCGCCGAAGTAGACGACGACGGCCGCGTCCTTCTCGGGGTCGCCCGTGCCGGTCGCTCCGTCGAGGGTGAGGCCCATCGCGTAGCCGGTCGCGTGCAGGGCCTGCGAGCCGAGCACCAGCGTGTAGAGGTGGAAGTTCCCGTTCGTCGGGTCGGTCGGGTCCCAGCCGCCGTGCGTCGTGCCGCGCAGGAGCGCGAGGACGCCGAGCAGGTCGATGCCGCGGATCTTGCCGACGACGTGCTCGCGGTAGGAGGGGAACACGTGGTCCTGCGGGCGCATCGCGAACGCGGAGCCGACCTGCGCCGCCTCCTGGCCGTGGCTCGGGACCCACAGTCCGAGCTGGCCCTGGCGCTGCAGGTTCGCGGCCTCGGTGTCGAAGCGGCGGACCACCGCCATCTCGCGGTAGAAGGAGCGGTGCTGCGCCTCGTCCACCCCGTCGAGGTAGGAGGCGTACTGCTCGGCCGCGGGGGTCGGCGAGAACCGCCCGTCCGCGGAGAGGAACTGGACAGTCGGCGACTCCGTGCTGGTGGCTACCACCCGACTAACCTATCCGTCTCGCGGGGTGGCCCTCGGGGAGGGAAGCCACAATCTCGGCCGCCGCGCTGAGGAGCTTGTCGACAGAGCGCGCCTCGCCGACGGAGACGCGGATCCCCTCCGGCGGGAACGCGCGGACCACGACCCCGGCGCGCTCGAAGACCTCGGCGGCCCGCGCCGTGTCCTCGCGGGTGTCGAACCAGAGGAAGTTCGCCTGCGACTCCGGGATCGTCCAGCCCTGGTCGAGCAGCGCCCGCCAGAGGTCGTCGCGGAGGCGGGTGATGCGGTGGACGCGCTCGAGGAGCTCCTCGCGGTGCTCGAGGGAGGCGACCGCCGCGGTCTCGGCGAACCGGGTGACCGAGAGCGGGATGGCGGTGGAGCGGGCGGCGTCGAGGATCCGCGCGTGGCCGATCGCGTAGCCGACGCGGAGGCCGGCGAGGCCGTACGCCTTGGAGAAGGTGCGGGCGATCACGAGGTTCGGGTAGCGGCCGAGCAGGCGGGTGCCGTCCACGGCCCGCTCGTCGTCGACGAACTCGGCGTAGGCCTCGTCGAGGAGCACGAGGACGTCTCCCGGGACGCGCTCGAGGAGCGCCTCGACGTCGTCGGCGGTGGCGACGGTGCCGGTGGGGTTGTTGGGGCTGCAGACGATCAGCAGGCGGGTGCGCTCGGTGACGGCCTGGGCCATGGCGTCGAGGTCGTGGGTGTCGTCGGCGCGGAGCGGCACGCGCACGCTGGTGGCGCCCGCGGTCGTGACGAGCGAGGGGTAGGCCTCGAACGAGCGCCAGGCGTAGACGACCTCGTCGCCCGGGCCCGCCGCCGCGGTGATCAGCTGGGCGATGACCGCGACGGAGCCGGCTCCGACGATCACCTCCTCGATCGGGACGCCGTACTCCGCGGCGAGCGCTGTGCGCAGGGCGGTCGCCGCCGCGTCCGGGTACCGGTTGAAGTCGTCCACCTCGCGGACCCGCGCGAGCACGGAGGGCAGCGGGTCGAACGGGTTCTCGTTGGAGGAGAGCTTGAAGGCGTCGGCGGCGGCCGCGCGGCCCTGCTTGTAGGCGGGGAGCGCCAGGATCTCGGGGCGGAGGCGGACGGGAGGCTCCTGCTGGTCGGTCACCCGCCCCATGCTAGGCGGCGCGGCGGCGGGCGCCCCGCCGTTCCGCGCGCGCCGTCCCCCGCCCTCGACGGGTGTGCGCCGGGCCCCCTTCCCACCGGTCGAGCGCCGCGGGTGCGGCCCGGAGGTGCGGCCGACCCGGGTCTCGGATGCGCGAACCGCCCCGCTGACCGGCGCCCACGGCGGCCGTCCCCCGATTAGGGTGCAGTGATGCGGAGTCGAGGGCGAGCCGAGCGGCGCGGGGGTGCGCGCCCGCTCCTCCGGGGCGCCACGGCCGCGATCGCCCTGCTCGTCGCCGCCGGCGCGCTCACCGGATGCACGCCCTCCGCGGAGGGCACACAGGCGACCCCGACTCTCCGGGAGACGTCCATCGACGTCGCCGCTCCCCCGGCCTACACCGCCGCGCGCGAGGCCGGCCTCGCGCTGCGGGACGACTCGCTCGCGCTCCTCACCGCGACGGACGGCACCGTCGCGGGCGCGGCCCGCACCGATCTGCTGGTGGCGATCGGAGCCCTGAACGCAGCGCTCGAGGGAGTCTCGGCCGACGCCATCACCACCGCGACGACCGCGGCCGGGGAGCAGCGGACGGCGCTGGCCGAGCGAGTGCTCGGCCTCGCCACGTCGACCCTCGCCTCCGGTCGCGGATCGACGTCCCGGCGGGCGGTGCTGACCGACGCGGTGGAGCAGCTCCGGAGCGCCCTCGCCTCGGGAGCCGCGGTCGCTCCGCTGGCCGTCGCCGTGATCGAGGCGCGCGAGCCGCTCATCCCGGAGCCGGGCAGCGGATTCGCTCCTCCCCCGCGCCCCGCGCCTCCCGCCGCTCCCCGGCCGACCAGTGCGCCCGAGCCGACCCAGGAGCCGACGCCCGATCCCCCGGCTCCGGAGCCGGCTCCCGCGCCCGCCCCCGAGCCGACCGAGGCCCCGCAGCCGACGGCGGAGCCCCTGCCGCAGCCCGAGCCCACCGCGGTGCTCCCTCCGCGGACCTGCGCCGACGACCCCCGCCTCTGCACTCCTGCGCCCGAGCCGACCATCGGCGGGCCCCTCACCTGAGCCCCGGCTCGCGGCGCGCCCCGCCTGCGGGGATAGTGGAGGCATGAGCAGACTCCTCCTCGGCCTCCTGACCAACGCCGTCGCGATCTGGCTCACGACCCTGGTCGTGGCGGGCGTGCGCGTGGACCCGTACGAGGAGGGCCCCGCCGCGGCGGTCCTCACGTACCTGCTGGTCGCGGTGATCTTCGGCGTCGTCAACGCCGTCGTCGGCGGAGTGGTGCGGGTGGTCGCGTTCCCCCTGTACGTGCTGACGCTCGGCCTGGTCTCGTTCCTCGTCAACGGCCTCCTGCTGCTCGTGACCGCCTGGATCAGCGGCCTCTTCGGCTTCGGCCTCGTCGTGGACGGCTTCTGGTGGGGCGTGCTCGGCGCCCTCGTGCTCGCCCTGGTGAACTGGTTCATCGGCCTCCTCCTGCGCCCCTTCCTCCGCCGCCGTCAGGACTGACACCGCCGGCTCGGCAGCCAGCATCGGCCGCGCCGCCGCCGCCCGGGAGGCCGCGCGCGCCATCGGTCGACGGCGGCCGCGATCGGCCTGCTGTGGAGGAGCCGCGGTGCGCCATGATGGGCGGGTGACCCCCGACTCCCCTGCGCCCTCGGCCTTCGCCGTGTGCTTCGTCTGCACCGGCAACATCTGCCGGTCGCCGATGGCCGAGGTGGTGCTGCGCTCCCTGGCGGAGCAGGCGGGGCTCGGCTCCGCGATCGAGATCAGCTCGGCCGGCACCGGCGAGTGGCACCTCGGCGAGCACGCCGACAGCCGCGCCCTCGCGGCGCTGGAGCGGCACGGCTTCGACGGGGGCCGCCACCGCGCCCAGCTCTTCGACCCGTCCCGCTTCGCCGAGTTCGACCTGGTCGTCGCGCTCGACCACGGGCACGAGCGCGCGCTGCGCTCCTGGGCGCGCACCGAGGTCGACCGGCAGAAGATCCGCCGCCTGCTCGACTTCGAGCCCGGCCTCTCCCCGCAGGGCGACGTCCCCGACCCCTACTATTCCGATGCGGCGGCGTTCGACTCGGTGCTCGCGCTCATCGAGCGCGCCTGCCGGGCCCTCTTCGCCCAGATCGAACCAGGACTGCGCGGCAACCGCTCGGTCCGCCCCGACTCCACCGACGCGCGCGCCGCCCTCGCGCAGGACACCTGAGAACCGGAAGGCACCACCGCATGACCTCGCTCCCCACCCAGCCGCTGAGCCCCCTCGACGGCCGCTACAGCGGTGCCGTCTCGTCGCTCGGCGAGTACCTCTCGGAGGCGGGGCTGAACCGCGCGCGGGTGCACGTCGAGGTCGAGTGGCTGCTGGCGCTGACCGACCGCCGCCTCTTCGGCTCCGAGCCCGTCGATGCGGCGACCGCCGAGGAGCTGCGCCGCCGCGCCCGCGACTTCGGCCAGCCCGAGATCGACGAGCTGGCCGCCCTCGAGGCCCGCACCCGCCACGACGTGAAGGCCGTGGAGTACCTCGTCCGCCAGTGGCTCGAGGAGCTGGGACTGCAGCGCATCGCCGAGCTCACCCACTTCGCCGCCACCAGCGAGGACATCAACAACCTCTCCTACGCGATCGTGGTCCGCCAGGCCGTCGGCGAGATCTGGCTGCCGAAGCTCCGCTCGGTCGTCGCGTCGCTCCGGGAGCTGGCCGTCCGCTACCGCGACGAGTCGATGCTCAGCCGCACCCACGGCCAGCCCGCGACCCCGACCACGATGGGCAAGGAGTTCGCCGTCTACGCGTACCGGCTCGAGCGGGTAGTCGCGCAGATCGAGGCGACGGAGTACCTGGGCAAGTTCAGCGGAGCGACGGGCACGTTCGCCGCCCACCTCGCCGCCGACCCCGGCACCGACTGGCCCGCCCTCGCGGAGGAGTTCGTCACCTCCCTCGGCCTCGTCTTCAACCCGCTGACCACCCAGATCGAGTCGCACGACTGGCAGGCCGAGCTCTACGGCAGGGCCGCGCACGCGAACCGCATCCTGCACAACATCTGCACCGATGTCTGGACCTACATCTCGCTCGGCTACTTCCGGCAGATCCCCCAGGCCGGGGCGACCGGCTCGTCCACGATGCCGCACAAGATCAACCCGATCCGCTTCGAGAACGCCGAGGCGAACCTCGAGCTCTCCAGCGCCCTGCTCGACTCGCTCGCGCAGACCCTGGTCACCTCGCGCCTCCAGCGCGACCTCACCGACTCGACCACGCAGCGCAACATCGGCGTCGCGTTCGGCCACTCCCTCCTCGCCCTCGACAACATCGCGCGCGGCCTGCTCGAGATCGACCTCGACCCGACCGCCCTCGCCGCCGACCTCGACGGCAACTGGGAGGTGCTGGCCGAGGCGATCCAGACGGTGATCCGCGCGGAGGTGGCGGCCGGCCGGTCCTCGATCACCGACCCGTACGCGCTGCTGAAGGACCTGACCCGCGGCAAGCGCCTCGGTGCCGACGACCTCGCCGTCTTCGTGCAGGGTCTCGACATCGGCGACGCGGCGAAGGAGCGCCTGCTGGCGCTGACGCCGGGCGGCTACACCGGCCTCGCCTCGTCGCTGGTCGACCGCCTGAGCTGATCCGCCGGGCAGCGAGCGCGCGGGTGCCGCCGTCCTCGAGAGCGAGCACTCCGACTCCTGCGTGCTCGCGGCGGCGCGGTCGACGGCGGCGCGATGTCGGGGGTCGCACCTAGCGTCGGCGGCATGTCAGCGTGCGCGATCGGAGGGTGCGCCTCCTCGGCCGAGACGGGCGCCCCCCTCGCGCTCTGCGCGGCGCACCTCGGGCTCGCGCACGACTGGGTCGCCCGCGAGGACGGCGTGATCGACGCCCTGCCCTCGCCGTGCGCGGCGTGCGGGTCCCGCCTGGGCGTCCGGCTCCCCTCCGCCTGGCTCTGCGCCGCCTGCGAGTGGCGGCTCGGCGACGCTCCCGACGGCGAGCTCCCGCCGCCCCGGGTCGACGTCGTCTACTACATCCGCTTCGGCGAGCGGATCAAGATCGGCACCAGCGGCAATCCCCGGCAGCGCCTCCACCGGCTCCGGCACGAGGAGCTCCTCGCGTTCGAGCGCGGCGGGCGAGCACTCGAGCAGCAGCGGCACGCCCAGTTCGCCGACGAGCGCCTGGAGCGCACCGAGTGGTTCGCGCGCAGCCCCGCGCTCGACGCCCACATCGAGACCGTGCGCGCCGGGGAGCCCGACCCCTGGGCTCTGCACCGCCGCTGGCGCAGCGAGGCGCTGGCGCTCCGGCTCT
>NZ_PSUC01000242.1:0-535 GCF_002931635.1 Rathayibacter sp. AY2B7
CGAGCGCGGGGCTGCGCGCGAACCACTCGGTGCGCTCCAGGCGCTCGTCGGCGAACTGGGCGTGCCGCTGCTGCTCGAGTGCTCGCCCGCCGCGCTCGACGCCCACATCGAGACCGTGCGCGCCGGGGAGCCCGACCCCTGGGCTCTGCACCGCCGCTGGCGCAGCGAGGCGCTGGCGCTCCGGCTCTGACGCGTCGACCGCGAGCGGGCGGCTGCGACTCGACCGCTCCGACTCGCCGGTTCCCACTCGACGGTTCCCACTCGCCGGCACTGCATCCGCGGGTCCCACTCCGCCGAGCCGGACACCGGGACGGAGCGACGGGGACGGAGCGACGGGGACGGGTCCCGGAGGACCGTCCCGCAGCCGCCGCGCGACTCGGTCAGCGCCCCCAGGCGTCGACGAGCAGCGGACCGCGGACATCGCGGAGCCGGTCGACCAGGCGGTCCGCCAGCGCGGCCGTGACCCCCGTGGCGACCAGGTCGTGGGGGCCGAGCGGCAGCAGCTTTCCCGTGCGGATGCGCACCACCTCCCACC